>NZ_JBHVBO010000003.1:0-66769 GCF_042668085.1 Isoptericola sp. NPDC057391
GACGCGACAAGCGTCAGGGTCTCGCCGCTGGCCGGGTTCTCGACGGCGAACGTGCCGCCGTCGGACGCGTCGCGCCAGGCGCCGCCGACCAGCAGGCCGGTGGGCGTGGTGCCCAGCAGCTCGGCCGCGCGTTCGCGAGGGCTCGTGGTGCTGGTCGGAGTGGCCGGAGTGGTCGTCGTCATCGGGTTCCACCGTCCTTCGGCTGTGCGGTCGTCGTGCGGGAGGCGACGCGCGCGGCGAGCTGCTCGGAGCCGCGCGCGATCAGGGTGACGTCGGCGCCGACGACGACGTAGGCCGCCCCGGCGTCGAGGTAGCGGTCGGCCATGGCCGGGTCGAACGCGTTGACACCGGCCGGAGTCCCCACGGAGCGGCACGCGGCGATCGCGCCGAGCACGGCGTCGACGACCTCGGGGTGGTCCTGCTGGCCGAGGTGGCCGAGCGACGCGGCGAGGTCCGCGGGGCCGATGAGCACGGCGCCGACGCCGTCCGTGCCGGCGATGGCGGCGGCGTCGTCGATCGCGGCGCGCGTCTCGAGCTGCACGACGAGCGTGATGCCGTCGTCCGCGCCGCCGAGGTAGCCGGGCACGCGCGCCCACCGTGACGAACGGGCGAGCGCGCTGCCCACGCCGCGCACGCCGGCGGGCGGGTACCGGACCGCGCGGACGGCGGCCTCGGCCTCGGCGGCGGAGTCGACCATGGGCACCAGGACGTTCGTGGCCCCCAGGTCGAGCACGCGCTTGAGGCCCACCGGGTCGCCGGATGGCACGCGCACGAGCGTCGCGACCGGGTACGCGGCGGTGGCCTGGAGCTGCGCGAGGACCGTGGTGAGGTCGTTCGGCCCGTGCTCGCCGTCGACCAGCACGACGTCGAGCCCGCTACCGGCGAGCAGCTCCGCCGCCACGGGGCTGCCCATCGACGACCAGGCGCCGACGAGGGGGCGGCCCTCGTCCGCGGCCTCGGTGAGCATCGCGGCCAGCGAGCGGTCGGTGGTCAGACGAAGCGGCATGTCACGGCCCCCAAGGTCCCGTAGTCGGCGTGCACGGTGTCGCCGGGGTGCACCCACGTGGGGCGGGTGAACGACCCGGACAGGACGGTCTCGCCGGCGGCGAGCGAGTCGCCGTGCGCGGCCAGCTTGTTCGCGAGCCAGGCGACGCCGGCGGCGGGGTGGCCCAGCACGCCCGCGGCCACGCCCGTCTCCTCGATCGTCTCGTTCCGGTACAGCAGGGCGGACACCCACCGCAGGTCGACGTCGTCGACCCGCACGGGCCGCCCGCCCACCACCATGGCACCCATGGCGGCGTTGTCGCTGATGGTGTCGACGATGGTGCGCCCGGGCATCTCGACGCGGGCGTCGAGGATCTCCAGCGCGGGCACCACGCGGTCGGTGGCGCGCAGCACGTCGGTCACGGTGATGCCGGGGCCCTTCAGCGGGGCGCCGAGGACGAACGCGAGCTCCACCTCCACCCGCACGTTGGAGTCAGCGGCGTGCTCCACGACGCTGCCGGACTCCAGCACCATGTCGTCGAAGATGACGCCGTAGTCCGGCTCGGTGATGCCGGTCGCGGCCTGCATGGCCTTGGACGTCAGCCCGATCTTGTGCCCGACGACGCGGCGCCCGGCCGCGACGCCGCGGTCACGCCACGTGCGCTGCACGGCGTACGCGTCCGCGACCGTCATCCCCTCGTGCCGCGCGGTGAGCAGCGGCACGGGGGTGCGGGTGCGGTCGGCCTCGGCGAGCTCGTCGGCGATGGCGACGACGGCCGCGTCGTCGAGCGTGCGCTCGCCGTCCGGCGTCGTGCTCACAGGGTCGCCCCCAGCTTGAAGCCCTGCACGCCACCGCCGTCGACGTCGTCCCGGCGGGTGTAGGAGAAGCCGTCGGCGCCGACGGTCACCTCCATCTCGGAGTCGTCCGTGCGGGCGACGACGGGCTGCGGGACGCCGTCGAGGTCCAGCACGAGGGACGCCTCGGTGTACCAGCTGGGGACGACGGGGTTGCCCCACCAGTCGCGGCGCTGGTTGTCGTGCACGTCCCACGTGACGACCGGGTTGTCCGGGTCACCGGTGTAGTAGTCCTGCGTGTAGATCTCGACGCGGTGCCCGTCGGGGTCGCGCAGGTACAGGTAGAACGCGTTGGAGACGCCGTGGCGGCCCGGGCCGCGCTCGATGGCGTCGGAGCGGCGCAGCGCGCCGAGCTTGTCGCAGATGGCGAGGATGTTGTGCTTCTCGTGCGTCGCGAACGCCACGTGGTGCATGCGCGGGCCGTCGCCGCCGGTCATGGCGGTGTCGTGCACGGTCGGCTTGCGGCGCATCCAGGCGGCGTAGACGGTGCCGGCGTCGTCCTGGATGTCCTCGGTGACGCGGAAGCCCAGGTCCTGCATGAACTTCACGGCCCGCGGCACGTCGGGTGTGACCTGGTTGAAGTGGTCCAGGCGCACCAGCTCGCCGGGGGTGTGCAGGTCGTAGCGCCACGACAGCCGCTCGACGTGCTCGGTCTGGTAGAAGAACTCGTACGGGAAGCCGAGCGGGTCGATCACCCGGACCGAGTCGCCGATGCCCTTGGTGAAGCCCTCCGGGGCGCGGCGCACCTCGCAGCCGAGCTCCGTGTAGAAGGCGACGGCCTTCTCGAGGTCCTCCGGCGTGCGCACGCGGTAGGAGAACGCGGCGACCGCGGCGACGTCGCCCTGGCGCAGCACCAGGTTGTGGTGGATGAACTCCTCGGTGGAGCGCAGGTAGATGCTCTTCTCGTCCTCCTCGGTGACGTACAGGCCGAGCACGTCCACGTAGAACTCGCGGGAGGCGGCGAGGTCCGTGACGACGAGCTCCATGTACGCGCAGCGCAGGATGTCGGGTGCGGGGCTCGACGGCGTGGCGATCGGGTTGTCCGAGTGGATCGGCGCCTCCTGGGAGACGTAGAAGCCCGAGGAGGTGAGGGTGCGGTCGTTCAGGTGGGTCATCTCTGGCGTCCTTGCTCAGTTCTTGCCGAACGTGGGGTTGTGGACCTTGCCGAGCGTGATGTGCACGGCCTGCTGGTCGGTGTAGAAGTCGATGGAGCGGTACCCGCCCTCGTGGCCCAGGCCGGACGCCTTGACGCCGCCGAACGGGGTGCGCAGGTCGCGCACGTTGTTCGAGTTCAGCCAGACCATCCCGGCCTCGACGGCCTGGGAGAAGTTGTGGGCGCGCTTGAGGTCGTTGGTCCAGATGTAGGCCGCGAGCCCGTACTTCACGCCGTTGGCGAGCTCGAGCGCCTCGGCCTCGGTGTCGAAGGGCGTGATCGCGACGACGGGGCCGAAGATCTCCTCCTGGAAGATCCGGGCGTCGGGCTTCACGTCCGCGAAGACGGTGGGGGCCACGAAGTTGCCCGTCTCGAAGCCCTCCGGGCGGCCGCCGCCGGCCACGAGGCGCCCCTCGGTCTTGCCGAGCTCGACGTAGCTCATGACCTTCTCGAAGTGCTCCGGGTGCACGAGGGCGCCCACCTCGGTGTCCTTCTCGTGCGGGTATCCGACGCGCACGCGCTTCGCCTGGGCGGCGTACCGCTCGACGAACTCGTCGTAGACGGCACGCTCCACGAGGATGCGCGAGCCGGCCGTGCAGCGCTCGCCGTTGAGGGAGAAGACGCCGAAGATCGTCGCGTCGATCGCGGCGTCGAGGTCGGCGTCGGCGAAGACGACGGCGGGCGACTTGCCGCCCAGCTCCATCGACAGGCCCTTGAGGTACGGGGCGGCGTTGCCGAAGATCAGCTGGCCGGTGCTGCTCTCGCCGGTGAAGGAGATGAGCGGCACGTCGGGGTGCTTGACCAGCGCGTCGCCGGCCTCCTCGCCCAGGCCGTTGACGAGGTTGAACACGCCCTGGGGCAGCCCGGCCTCCTCGAAGATCCCGGCCCACAGCGACGCGGACAGCGGCGTGAACTCGGCGGGCTTGAGCACCACGGTGTTGCCGGTGGCGAGCGCGGGGGCGAGCTTCCACGACTCGAGCATGAACGGCGTGTTCCACGGCGTGATGAGGCCGGCGACGCCGATCGGCTTGCGGTTGACGTAGTTGATCTGGCGGCCGGGCACCTTGTAGGTGTCGTCGGCCTGCGCCACGATCAGGTCCGCGAAGAAGCGGAAGTTCTCGGCCGCGCGGCGGGCCTGGCCCAGGGCCTGGGTGATCGGCAGGCCGGAGTCGAAGGACTCCAGCTCGGCGAGGCGCGCGTCGCGCGACTCCACGAGGTCGGCGATCTTGTGCAGCACCCGCGAGCGCTCGCGGGGCAGCATCTTCGGCCACGGGCCCTCCGTGAACGCGCGGCGCGCGGCGGCGACGGCGGCGTCGACATCGGCCTTCTTGCCCGCGGCGGCCTGGAGGTAGGTCTCGTTCGAGACCGGGTCCAGCACGTCGAAGGTGGCGCCGTCGAGGGAGTCGACGAAGCGGCCGTCGATGTAGTGCCGGATCGCGGCGGGCAGGTCGGCGGGGCGATGGGTCTGGGTCTGCTCGGTCATCACTTCTCCGAAGGGTGGGGACGGTGGGACGCCTGGCGGGCGAGGACGGCGTCGAGGGTGTTGGTGCGGTGGCGGCGGGCGGCGAGCTCGACGTCGAGCGCCTCCGTGCGCCCCGCCTGCAGCCCGCCGATCAGGTCGAGGATCCCGTCGTGCTCGGCGACGGACTCCCGCGCCCGGCCGGGCACGAACGAGAACGACGAGTCGCGCAGCACGGTCATGCGCCGCCAGCCGCGGTGGACGAGGTCGAGCACGTGCGGGTTGGGGCACGGCTCGAACAGCACCGCGTGGAACTCGAGGTTGAGCTCGGTGAAGCGGTGCGGGTCGAAGTCGGCGAGGCAGTCGCGCATCCGCTCGTTGACCGCCCGCGCGGCGTCGAGCTGCGTGGCGGACAGGTGCGGGGCCGACAGCGCGGTGGCGAAGCCCTCGACCAGCGCCAGCGTCTCCATCGTGTGCTGGTACTCGGTCTCCTTGAGCAGCGCGACCTGGGCGCCGACGTTGCGCTCGAACGTCACCAGCCCCTCCGCCTCGAGGCGGCGGATCGCCTCGCGCACGGGCACCACGGACATGTCGAGCTCGCCCGCGAGCTGCGCCAGCACGAGGCGGTAGCCGGGCACGAAGCGCCCGTCCTCGATCCGCTCGCGCAGGTACGCGTACGCGCGCTGGGACTTGCTCATGGTGCCGTCGGCCGAGCCGGTCGGGGCACCGGCGGTGACGCTCACGACGCGCCCCCGGCGGTCTCCCGCTCGTACCGCGCACGCCACTCGGCGTTCATGGGGAACAGCCCGTCGACGGGCGCGCCGGCGGCGACCTGCTGCGCGACCCACGCGTCGGCGGCCTCCTGGGCCTCGGCCTCGGCGAGCACCTCCTCGACGAGCGCGGGCGGGATGACGAGGACGCCGTCGCCGTCGCCCACGACGACGTCGCCCGGCTGCACCGCGGCGCCGCCGCAGGCGACCGTCACGTCGGTCTCCCACGGCACGTGCTTGCGGCCGAGGACGGACGGGTGCGGGCCCTGCGAGAAGACGGGGATGCCGATCTCGGCGACGGCGTCGGCGTCGCGCACGCCGCCGTCGGTGACGATCGCGGCCGCGCCGCGCACGTGGGCGCGCAGGGCGAGGACGTCGCCCACGGTGCCGGTGCCGCGCTCGCCGCGGGCCTCGACGACGATCACCTCGCCGGGCTCGACGGCGTCGAACGCGCGCTTCTGCGCGTTGAAGCCGCCGCCGTGGGAGGCGAACAGGTCGGGGCGGAAGGGGATGAGCCGCAGCGTGCGGGCGGTGCCGACGAACCGGTCGCCGGGGTGGTTGCCGTGCACGCCCTCGACGAAGACGTCGGTGTAGCCGCGCTTGCGCAGCGCCGCCGACAGGGTGGCCACGGCGACGCCGGCGAACCGCTCGCGCATCGCGTCCGTGAGCGTGAAGGCCGGCTCGGGCGCGGGGACCGGCGTGCCCCAGGCCTCGGCCCGCTGCTTCTCGTCCACCGCCGGCTTCGACCCGAAGTCGCCGAACGCGCGCGTGCCGGCGGTGACGGTGGTGACGAGCCGGCCGCTGGACAGCGGTTCCGAGGCACGCGCGCCGGGTGCCTCGGGGGCGTCCACCTCGACCTCGACGACCTGCCCCGGCCCGACGACCGACGACCCTGCCGGTGTCCCGGTGAGGATCACGTCGCCCGGCTCGAGCGTGAGGTGCTGGGACAGGTCCGCGACGAGGCGGCCGAAGTCGAACAGCAGCGTGCCGGTGGAGTCGTCCTGCACGAGCTCGCCGTCCACCCAGGTGCGCACGCGCAGGCCCGCGGGGTCGATTTCGGACGCGGGGATCCAGCGCGGACCGAGCGGCGTGTAGCCGTCGCCGCCCTTGTTGCGGAGGTTGGAGCCCTTGTCGGCGGCGCGCAGGTCGTAGAGGCCGAAGTCGTTGGCCGCGGTGACGGCGTCGACGTGCGACCAGCCGTCGGCGGGGGAGACCCAGCGCGCGGCGGTCCCGATGCGGATCGCGACCTCGCCCTCGAAGGCCAGGAGCTCGGTGCCGAGCGGGCGCTCGATGGTGCCGCCCGTCGCGGCGAGCGACGAGCCGGGCTTGAGGAAGTAGGACGGCTGGCTCGGCGTCCGGCCCCGCTGCGCTGCGCGGGACGGATAGTTCAGGTGGACGGCGATGATCTTGCCGGGCTTGGGCTGGTCGTCGGTGACCACGGGCACCCCACTGTCAGGTCGAGGGCTGTCATGTCGTATCTCGGATGATATACGATTCCTGCCACTGCACCACCCGCGGACTGACAGAGAGGTCTTCCGGACATGACCACCGGCACCGCCGCCGTCCCCAGCGACACCGAACGTCGCGAGCTCCGACGCGTCGCCTTCGCGACCGTCATCGGCACCACCATCGAGTGGTACGACTTCTTCCTCTACGCCAACGCCGCCGGCCTCGTGTTCGGCGCGCTGTTCTTCGAGCCGGCCGGCCCTGCCGCGGCGACGCTCCTGTCGTTCGCCACGGTGGGGATCAGCTTCCTCTTCCGCCCGCTCGGCGCGTTCCTCGCCGGCCACTACGGCGACAAGATCGGCCGCAAGGCGATGCTGGTCGTGACGCTGATCCTCATGGGCGTGGCGACCACCCTCATCGGCCTCCTGCCCACCTACGCGCAGATCGGTATCGCCGCGCCGATCCTGCTGGTCGTGCTGCGCGTGCTGCAGGGTCTGTCGACCGGCGGCGAGTGGGGCGGCGCGGTCCTCATGGCCGTCGAGCACGCCCCGGCCGGCCGGCGCGGGCGCATGGGCGCGTTCCCGCAGATGGGCGTGCCCCTGGGCATGCTGCTCGCCTCCGGCGTCCTCGCCCTCATGACCGGCGTCATCTCCCCGGGAGACGCGTTCGTCGAGTGGGGCTGGCGCATCCCGTTCCTGCTGAGCTTCGTGCTGGTCGTCGTCGGCATGGTGGTGCGCCGCAAGGTCGAGGAGAGCCCGGTCTTCACCGAGCTCGCGGTCAAGCGCGAGCGCAGCCGGATGCCGATCGTCGAGCTGTTCCGGAAGCACTGGCTGCTCGTGATCCTTGCCGCGCTCACCTTCGCGGGCAACAACGCGGCCGGGTACATGACGACCGGCGGGTTCCTGCAGAACTACGCCACGACGCCGATCGCCGAGGGCGGGCACGTGGGGATGGACCGCACGCCCGTGCTGCTGGCGGTAGCGGGCTCCGCGGCGGTGTGGCTGCTCTTCACCTGGCTGGGCGCGAGCCTGTCCGACCGGATCGGGCGGCGGAACACCTACATCGCGGGCTGGATCGTCTTCCTCATCACGGTGTGGTTCCTGTTCCCGCTGGTGGAGACCGGAAGCGCGTGGCTGTTCTTCGTCGGCATCGCGCTGTTCACCATCGGCAACGGCTTCACGTACGGCCCCCAGGCCGCGTACTTCACGGAGCTGTTCCCCGCGTCCATCCGGTACTCCGGCGTCTCCATCGCGTACGCGATCGGTGCCGTCCTCGGCGGGGCGTTCGCACCGCTGATCTCGGCGTGGCTCGTCCAGGCCACCGGTACGAGCCGGGCCGTCGCCTGGTACATGGCGGGCATCATGACGCTCGCGTTCGCGGCGACGCTCCTGCTGCGCGACCGCACGGACATCCCGCTCGGCCCGGACGCCGAGGAGGCACAGTCCGAGAGCCCGATCTACGGGGTCACGCGAGCCTGACCGTCAGGGCTCGACGCGCGGGTCGTCCAGCTGCGTGCCCTCGACGTACGGGCCGAAGAACAGGTCGGCGCCGTCGGCGGTCAGCCGGGTCCTCGTGGCCCGGCGGCCGCCGTCGGCGTCCGGCGCGAGCGCCTCGAGGGTGGCGAACCGCAGCCGCCCGCCGGGCACCCCGTCGTCGCGGACCGTGAGGTCCCAGCCGTCCGCAGTCTCCACGAGGCGCGGGTCGGCGAGCACGACGCGCATCATCCCGCCGTGCCCGGTGAAGGTCACCGACCCGCGGAAGGCCAGCGGCTCGTCGGCCGGGGGGAACCTGAAGCCCGCAGCGGTCGCCTCGACGCCGTCTGCCGTCTCGACGCGACCGTCGGGCATGGCCTGCGTGTACTGGACCAGGGAGGCCTTGACGCCCCAGACCATGGCGCTCATACGGTCTGCGGGGCGGGCCAGCGGATCGACCGTGCGAAGTCCACGAGCGCCCGGACCCGGGCGGGCGGCTGCTGCGTCGCGGACCAGATCACGTCGATGCCGACGGGCGGCACGGCCGGAGTGATCTCCTTCATCGCGACAGGGTAGCCCTCGTAGCTCGCGGGGTTCGCGGGCCGCTGGACGAGGATCCCGTAGCCCAGCCCGCGCCCGACGAGCGTGCGCACGGCCTCGTAGCTCGTCGTGCGGTGCCGGATGCGCGGCACCAGCCCGCGGGCCGTGAACAGCGACAACGTGTGCTCGCTGGACGGCGGGGCGTCCAGCAGGATCAGGTCGCGCTCGACGACGTCCTCGAGCCGGACGGCGGGCACCGCGGCGAGCGTGTCGTCGCCGGCGACGAGGACGTGCGCGGGCAGCTCGAACAACTTCTCCCGCCGCGGGTGCCCAGGAACGAGCGTGTCGTAGACGAACGCGACGTCGACCTCCCCGGTCTCGATGCGGCCCTCGAGCTGGTCGTGCGTGGCCTCGAGGATCTGGAGGTCGACGCGGGGGTGCGCCTCGCCGAAGTCGTGCAGCAGGGGCGGCAGCACGGTCGGGGCGAGCGTCGGGTAGCACCCGATGGTGATCGGGCCGACGAGCTCGTCGCCGTCGCCCCGCATCGACAGGGCGAGCTCACGCGCCGACGCCAGCAGCGGGCGGGCGCTTGCGACGACGTGCGCTCCGGTGCCGGTGAGCGTGAGCCCGTGCGCGCGCCGTCGCACGGTGAGCCGGCTGCCGAGCACGCGCTCGAGCTCGGTGATCGCGTCCGAGAGGGCGGACGGCGAGACGTGCAGCCGCGCCGCGGCAGCGGCAATGGTGCCCTCGTCGGCGGCCGTCACCAGGTACGACAGCTGGCGGAGCGTGAAGTCGGGGGAGTCGTCGACCATGCTTCCTCGGATCAATCGAAGTTGTTACGCTGATCAAACCGCTTTTCTCGGGGTGTGAGCCGCTCCTATGGTCGGCGAGGCGCCACCGCCGGCGCCACCCCTGACCACGAGGAAGTCGTCATGGCAGCTCCCGCCCCCGCGGCCCCCGGCCGCCCCGCCCCCGTCGCCGACTGGGTCACCATCCCCGACCTGTTCCGCGACCCGTTCCCGATCTTCGAGCGGCTGCGCGCCGAGGGCGGCGTGCACTGGGTGCCGCAGGTGGGTCGCTACCTCGTGTCGTCGTACGAGGCGGTGCACGCCACCGAGATGGACCAGGAGACCTTCTCGGCGAACGAGGAGGGTTCGCTGCAGATCCGCGCGATGGGGCACTCGATGCTCCGGCGCGACGACCCGGAGCACTACGCCGAGCGCAAGGCGTGGCAGCCGGTGCTGCGCCCGGGCGCCGTGAAGCGCACGTGGACCGGCGTGTTCGAGCGCAACGCCGCCCGATACCTCGACGAGATGGTCGCCAAGGGTCCCGGTGCCGACCTGATCTGGGACTTCGCCGCGCCGTACGCGGCGGAGAACCTGCGCGAGATCCTCGGCCTCTACAACGCCACCCAGGAGGACATGCAGCGCTGGTCGCAGACCCTCATCAACGCGACCGGCAACTACGCCGACGACCCCGAGGTGTGGACCGCGGGGGAGCGCTCCTTCGACGAGGTCGACGACGCGCTCGACGAGATGATGCGCTGGCACGCCGACCACCCCGACCACAGCCTGCTGTCGTCGCTGCTGCGCATCCCGGACTACGAGATGCCGTTGGAGCGGGTGCGCGCCAACATCAAGATGACCATCGGCGGCGGGCTCAACGAGCCGCGCGACGCCCTCGGCGTCGCGGCCTGGGCGCTGCTGACCCATCCCGAGCAGCGCGCCGCCGTCGAGGCCGACCCTGCCCTGTGGCCGGCCGTCTTCGACGAGACGCTGCGCTGGGTGGCACCCATCGGCCTGTACTCGCGCCAGACGACGCGCGACGTCGACCTCGCCGGCGTGAGCCTGCCCGCCGGTGCGCGTCTGGGCATCTGCCCGCTGTCCGCCAACCGGGACGAGACGGTCTGGGCCGACGCCGCGGCCTTCGACGTGCGCCGCGAGGTCAAGCCGCACCTGGCGTTCAGCAAGGGCGTGCACGTGTGCCTCGGCGCCTGGGTGGCGCGCGCCGAGGTGGCGGCCGTGGGCCTGCCGCGCCTCTTCGAGCGGCTGCGCGGCCTCGACCTGGTCCCCGAGGACCCGGCCGAGATCGGCGGCTGGGTGTTCCGCGGGATGACGCGCATGCCGGTGCGGTGGGACGCGCAGGCCCCGCCCGAGCGGACGGGACCGGCGGCGTCGGCGTCGTCGGAGCACGTGGCGGGCGCGCCCGAGCCGCGCGGCCGTATCGCGATCGTCGGGGCCGGACCGGCAGGGTGCTTCACCGCCCAGGCGCTGCGCCGCACGCTGCCCGGCTGCACCCTCGACGTGCTCGACGACCTGCCGGTGCCGTACGGGCTGGTGCGGTACGGGGTGGCCGCCGACCACCAGGGGACGAAGTCGGTCGCGCGCCAGTTCGACCGGCTGTTCGCCGACCCGGCCGTCTCGTTCCACGGCAACACGCGCCTCGGCACGCATGTGAGCCTGGACGAGCTGCGCGGCGCCTACGACGCCGTCGTCCTGGCCACGGGTGTGCACGGCGACGCTCCCCTCCCCGTCCCGGGCGCGGGCCACCCCCGCGTGCACGGCGCGGGCCGGATCACGCGGCTCCTCAACGGCCACCCCGACGAGTCGGGAGTGCCCGAGCTGGGCGAGGAGGTCGTCGTCGTCGGGCACGGCAACGTCGCGATGGACGTGGTGCGGCTGGTGGCCCGCCGCGCCGAGGACCTCGACGGGACGGATGTCGACGACGTGACCCGCGAACACCTCGTCGGGAACGTCCGCGTGGTGCACGTCGTGGGCCGCGGCACGCCGGAGGCCGCGCGGTTCGACCCGGTCATGGTGCGCGAGATCGCCGGGATGACGGGAGTGACGCACCGCGTGCACGGTGCGGACCTCGGCGCGGTCCCTCCGGGCAAGGACGCCCGCCTCGACGCGGTGCGCGACCTGGCCGCCGCGGGGGAGGACGACGGTGCGCGCGTGCGGGTCGAATGGTGGTTCGGCCTCGCGCCGGAACGCATCGAGGGGACCGCCGACGGCCGCCTCGCCGTCCGGTTCCGCAGCCCGGCGGACGCCGTGACCCTGCGCGCCGACGACGTCGTGACGGCGGTCGGGTTCGCGGCCGACGCGGGGAGTCCCGTGGCGCCCGGCGCCTACGAGGACGGGCGCGTCGAGACCGGGCTGTACGTCGCGGGGTGGCTGCGGACCGGCCCCCGCGGGACCATCCCGGACCAGCGGACCCATGCTCGTGCGCTCGCGGCCACGATCGCCGAGGACCTGCGGGTCGCCCGCCACGCGGGCACGCGCCCGGGCCTGGCGCGGCACGGTGACGCGACCGACTTCGACGGGTGGCGCCGCATCGACCTGCGCGAGCGGCTCGGCGCCGCCCCCGGGCGGGACCGGGCGAAGCTGCGCACGCGCGCGGAGCTGCTCGCCGCGGCGCGCGACGTCGACCTCGAGCTGCCCGCGCAGGAGGCTGCGGACGCAGCCCGCGTCGGCGCCGCCGGCCCTGTCACGGTGCTGTTCGGCACGGAGTCTGGCGGCGCGGAGATGGTCGCCGACGACCTGCGCCGTGCGCTGGCCGACGAGGCCGAGGTGCGCGACCTCGCGGACACGCGACCCGAGGACCTCGATCCCGCGCGGGTCCACGTCGTCGTGTGCGCCACCTACGGGGACGGGGAGGTGCCCACCTCGGCACGCCCCTTCCACCGGGCGCTCGTCGAGCGTCGCCCCGACCTGTCCGGGCTGCGCTACGCCGTCTTCGGGATGGGGGACCGCAGCTACACCCGGACGTACTCGCGTGGGAGCGAGCTGGTGGACGAGGCGCTGGCCGCGTGTGGTGGCCGACGGTTCGGCGAGTACGGCCGGCACGATGCCGGCGGACCGGTCGAGGCCGCCGACGCCGCGCTGGAGTGGCTCGAGGGCGTGCTCGCCCAGGTGCCCGTGCCCGTGCAGGCCTGACGCGGCGGCCGGCTCACGGCCTCGACACCGGCCCGGTCACCGCAGCTTCTTGCGCACGCTCAGGTAGGTGCGCTCGGTGACCGGGCCCCAGGTGCCGGTGGCGGACACGCCGACCACCCGCTGCAGGGCGGCGACGGCCTTGTCGTGCGCGGCGCGGGACTTCGGGCCCCACTTCCCGTCGGCGGTGACGCCGACCGCGCGCTGCGCCGTCTTCACGCCGTAGGGGAACTTCCCGCCGTGCATGCGGGAGGCGGCGCGGATCGCCTGCAGCCGCTGGTCCGTGTTGGTGCCCCACAGGTTGTCCCTCTGGGCCAGCGGGAAATGTGCCACCTGCTGCAGCCGCTGCGTGGTGCGCGAGCCCGCCGGTGCGCGCACGAGCCCCCTGCCGTAGTTCGACGTCGTCCCGACGTCCACGTGCATGTGGCTGCGGTGGCCCGCGGCCGAGCCGACCGTGCCGTCGCGCGCGTAGATCACGCCCAGGCCCATCGAGTCCGCGACCTTGATCGCGAACCGCACGCGGGTGCGCTCCGAGGCGGGCGCCCCCGCGGGGCCGTAGTTGAGGTCCGCCGCGAGCCCGTCGTAGTGCCAGGAGTTCCGCGAGTGCGCCCCGCGCGTCACGCCGCCGTACGACGGGTGCTCCGAGACCCGGAACCCGTACGCGCGCGCCCAGCTCAGGAACGCCCGGAGCGTCGCGGACGAGCTCTTCTGCGGGCCGATCCGCAGGGCCAGCGGCCCTTGGGCGGGCTGCGCGACCTGTCCCGAGCGCTCGGGAGCCTGCGGCGCGGCGGCCACGGGGGCGGCGCCGAGCGGGGCGAGCAGGACGGCGCAGACGCCGGCCGCCGCGAGGCGTCGGCGCGACCCGGCGGCGCGGCGGGCGCGGGCGGGGGCGATCGGTCGTGAGCTCACGGGACACCTCGCTGACGTGACGACGGCGGGCTCCGATGCTCCTGGTCGCCCTGAGCCACCATGCATGCGCATCGACGGTTCTGCCAGGCGACCGTGCCCCCTGCGACATCCACGGTGCGCTGCGCGACAAGTCCGCCGGGGGCGTGCGTCCCGAGAATGGCGGGACCGGTGCCGCGCGTGCGGCGCCGCCCGCACGACGCACCACTGCCGAGGGAGACGCTGATGTCCGGACCCACCCAGGCGCTCGACGAGCGCACGCTGCTCGACCGCGTCCAGCCGCCCGCGGGCGAGGGTCGCGAGATCCTCGACGCCGCCACGCGGGAGGTGATCGGCCGTGCCCCCGAGCACACCGTCGCCGACCTCGACGCCGCGCTCGCGGCGGCGGGCGCCGCCCAGCCGGCGTGGGCCGCCCTCGGGCACGAGCGGCGCAGCGCGCTGCTGCTGGAGGCCGCCGACGCGATCGACGCGCACGCCGAGCCGCTCGCGCGCCTGCTGTCGCGCGAGCAGGGCAAGCCGCTCAACGGACCGAACGCCCGCTTCGAGGTCGGTGCGTGCTCCGCCTGGCTGCGCGCCGCCGCGACCACGCCGCTGGAGCCCGAGGTGCTCGTCGACGACGAGTCGGCCCACGCCGAGCTCGTGTACCGGCCCGTGGGGGTCGTCGGTGCCATCGGCCCGTGGAACTGGCCGATGATGATCGGCGTCTGGCAGATCGCGCCGTCCCTGCGGATGGGGAACACCGTGGTGGCGAAGCCCAGCGAGCACACCCCGCTGAGCGTCCTCGCGATGGTCGCCGTGCTGAACGACGTCCTGCCCGACGGCGTGCTGACCGCCGTCTCCGGCGACCGCGAGGTCGGGGCGCGCCTGGCCGCCCACCCGGGGGTCGACAAGGTGATGTTCACCGGCTCCACCGCCACCGGCCGGCGGATCGTGGAGGCGTCGGCGGGCAACCTCGCCCGGCTCACCCTCGAGCTCGGCGGCAACGACGCCGGCATCGTGCTGCCCGGCACGGACCCGAAGGCCGTCGCGCAGGACCTGTTCTGGGGTGCGTTCATCAACACCGGCCAGACGTGCGCCGCGCTCAAGCGGCTCTACGTGCACGACTCGCTGTACGAGGACGTCGTCGCCGAGCTGGCGGCGCTCGCGGCCGCGACGCCGATGGGTGTCGGCCTCGACGAGGACAACGTGCTGGGCCCGCTGCAGAACGCGCAGCAGCTCGAGATCGTCTCCCGCCTGGTCGACGACGCGCGGGGTCGCGGCGCGCGCGTCGTCGTCGGCGGGGAGCCGGCGCCCGAGCTCGGCCCGCTGTTCTACCGCGCCACGATCGTCGCCGACGTCGCCGACGGCGTGCCGCTGGTCGACGAGGAGCAGTTCGGCCCCGCGCTGCCCGTCATCCGGTACACCGACGTGGACGACGCCGTCGCGTCGGCGAACCGGCTCGACGTCGGGCTGGGCGCGTCGGTGTGGTCGGCCGACCGGGACGAGGCGCGCGCCGTCGCCGCCCGCCTGCAGGCCGGCACGGTGTGGATCAACGGCCACGGCGGGCTGCACCCGATGGTGCCGTTCGGCGGCGTGAAGTCGTCGGGGTACGGCCTGGAGTTCGGCGTCGAGGGGCTGAAGTCCGTCGCCGTGCCGCAGGTCATCAGCGGCTGACCCCGGTCCGCACCACCCCGACGACCACCGACGACCACCGACGACGAAGCGGTTCCTCCCCGTCACCGAGCGTGACGGGGAGGAACCGCTTCGTCGTGCTGCCCGCGGCGCTCAGCGGGCGTGCACGTTGAACCGCTCGAGGTCGTCGGCGAGGCCCTGGTAGACGGCGGGTCGGTTCCTGCGCAGGTGGGCGGCGTAGGCGATGCCGCCGACCAGCGCCACCACGAGCAGCAGCGGCAGCATCCGGACGGCGGGCGCGTCGGAGCCGGCGACGATGTCGAAGTTCGCCACCGCCATCACGACGATCCCCAGCAGGCCGAGGAAGCCGATCCCCGGCGCGACGAGGGTGCTCCACGTGCGCGGGTCCTGGGTGCGGCGGAAGTGCACGACGATCGACAGCGCGGCGAGCCCCTGCAGCACGAGCACGCTGAGGGTGCCGAAGCCGAGCATGGCGGGCACGAGCGTGCCGATGGGGTCGGCACCCGCCAGGGCGAACAGCCCGGCGACGACGGCGGCGAACCCGGCCTGCACGACGCCGGCGAGCTGCGGGGCGCCGTTGGCGCGGGTGCGGGCCAGGGCCTGCGGCAGCACCTTCGCCCGGCCGAGCGAGTAGAGGTAGCGCGTCGCGGAGTTGTGGAACGCGAGCATCGCGGCGAACAGGCTGACCAGCAGCAGCACCTGCATGACCGTGGTGAGCGGGCCGCCCAGGTACGTCTGCGAGAGGGAGAAGATCAGGTCGCCGGCCTCGAGGTGGTCCAGGGCGGTCTGCTGCGCCTGCTCCACGCCGGTCGCGCTCACCACGGCCCAGGTCGTGACGCCGAGGATGACGCCGATCGCGACGATGGCCGTGTACGTGGCGCGGGGGATGGTGCGCAGCGGGTCGCGCGCCTCCTCGCTGAACAGGGCGGTGGCCTCGAAGCCGAGGAAGCCGGTGGCGGCGAGCAGCAGGCCGATGGGCAGCGAGCCGGACAGGATGGACTCGGCGCTGAAGGCGGAGACGTCGTAGCCGGTCTGCACCAGCACGGAGACGTCGAAGACGACGAGCATGAGCACCTCGAGCACCAGGGCCACGCCCAGCACCTTGGAGCTGAAGTCGACGCCCGTGCGCGCCATGAGGAAGCAGACGACGATCGACACCAGTCCCCACACGTACCAGTGCAGGTCGAACCCGGTGAGGTCGCCGATGATCGTCTGCATGAAGAAGCCGCTGGTGCCGATCGTGCCGACGACAAAGAAGTTGTAGCCGAGCGTAGCGACGAACCCCGCGACGAGGCCGCCCGTGCGGCCGAGGCCCTTGACGACGAACGCGTAGAAGCCGCCCGCGTTGACGAGCTGCTTGGACATCTGCGCGTACCCGACGGCGAACAGCAGCAGCACGGCGGCGACGAGGAAGAACGACATCGGCGTGCCGCCGCCGTTGCCGAGGGCGATCGCCAGGGAGGCGACCACGACGATGCCCGTCAGCGGCGCGACCGCGGCGAGCACGAGGAACACGATGCCGGCGACGCCGAGCGCGCCCTGGCGCAGCGCGGTGGTCGGGCCGGTGGTGGGGGCGGCAGTGCTCACGGGGGCTCCCTTGCCTGCGATGTGCCTGTGGACGGACGAACTGCTTCAGCCGCTGATTCTTCGCCCGGGCCCGCGGGGTGGGCTTGCCGCAGCGCGCACACCCCTGTTGTCCGGGCGCAGAGCGGCCCTCGCCGTCCTGACCGGGGCCGTCGTCGCGCCGCAGGATGGTCGGGCGGGGCGACGACGGGCGTCGCCGGGACGACGGAGGGCCGATGGACCTGGGGTTCGAGGGGCGCGTCGTGCTGGTCACCGGCGCGGCCGGCGGGATCGGGCGGGCGACGGCGCGGGCGCTGGCGGCGGAGGGGTGCCGGCTGGTGCTGGCCGACCTGCGACGGCCGGACGTGGACGGGCTCGACCCCGACCGGACGCTGGCCGTGGCCGCCGACGTCACGGACGAGACGGCGCTCGCGGCGGCAGTCGGGGCCGCGGAACGCAGGTTCGGCGGCCTGGACGCCGTGGTGGGCTGCCACGGGGTGTCGGGCCCGGTCGGCACGCCGCTGGACGCGGTGTCCGCCGACCAGTGGCGGCGCGTGCTGGACGTGAACGCGACGGGCACCTTCCTGCTGCTGCGCGCCGCGGCGCCGCTGCTGCGCCGCGGGCGGGACGCCGTCGTCGTGCTGGTGGCCAGCGACTCCGCGCTCGTCGCCGCGCCGGGGATGGCGCCGTACTGCGCCTCGAAGGCGGCGGTGCTGCAGCTCGCGCGGGCGGCGTCGGTCGACCTTGCGCCCGACGTGCGCGTGGTGGCGGTGTGCCCGTCGGTCGTGGACACCCCGATGAGCCGCGGGGACCTCGGCATCGACGCAGGGGCGGGGTTCGACGGCGCGGGGTTCCCGGTGCAGCGCCCGGAGGAGGTCGCGTCGGCGGTGGCGTACCTGTGCTCCCCGCGCGCCCGGGCGGTCAACGGCACGGCCCTGCTGAGCGACTTCGGCTACGGGGCGCGGTCGGGCTTCCCCGCCTGACGACGACGCAGAGGACGGCGCGTGGGCGCCGGGAAGGAGCGAGATGGCACACGCAGGGTCGACGGTGGAGGGCAAGGTCGTGGTGATCACCGGCGGTGGCACCGGCATCGGTGCCGCTGTGGCGGAGCGGTACGCCGCGGAGGGCGCGCGCGTCGCGGTGCTGGGCCGGCGGGAGGAGCCCCTGCGACGGGTGGCCGAGGCCGTCGGCGGCGTGGCCGTCGTGGCGGACGCGGCGGACTCCGCGTCCGCACGGGCGGCCGTGCGGACGGTGCTGGAGCGGTTCGGGCGGATCGACGTGCTCGTCGCGAACGCGGGCGGGCACGGCTACGCCACGGTGCTCGACACGGACGACGCCGCCTGGGACGCCGCGCTGCGCGCCAACCTCACGACGGCGTTCACGACCGCGCGCGAGTGCCTTCCCGCGCTGGTCGAGGCCCGCGGCCAGGTCGTCGTCGTGTCCTCGCTCGCGGGCCTGTTCGCCGGGCCGGGCGTGGCGGGGTACACGGTGGGCAAGCACGCCCTGATCGGCCTCACCCGCACGCTGGCCCGCGACTACGGGCGCCAGGGCGTGCGGGTCAACGCCGTGTGCCCGGGCTGGGTGCGCACGCCGATGGCGGACCAGGAGATGGACGAGCTCGCCGACCTGCGCGGGCTCGCCACCCGCGACGAGGGGTACGCGACCGTGACGCGCGACGTGCCCCTCGGCCGGCCCGCCGAGCCGGCGGAGATCGCGTCGGTGGTGCGGTTCCTCGGGTCGGACGAGTCGTCGTACGTGACGGGCTCGGTGCTCGTCGTCGACGGCGGGGCGCACGTCGTCGACCTGCCCACCGTCGCGTTCGCGCCGGAGACCGCCGCGCCGTAGCGCGCCGTAGCGCTCAGCCGCCGAGGGCCTCCCGCACGGCGGCGGCCGACGTCGTGAGGCGAGCGGCGATCTGCTCGTGGTCGATCGGGCTGGCGACGTGCACGACGGCGACGGCGGCGGGCCCGCGCCCGCGCAGCGCCAGCGGCACCGCTACCGACTCGAGGCTGGGGATGACCTCGTCGTGGCTGGTGGCGAAGCCGCGCTCCGCGGCCTCCGCGACGGTGGCGCGCAGCGCGTCCGGCGACCCGGCGGGCCACTGCGCCTGCGGGAGCAGCGTGAGGATCGCCTTGCCGGGCGCGCCCACCGTGACGGGGTGCCGGGTGCCCGGACGCTGGGCCACGGGGGCGACGGCGTGCCGCGGCTCGACGCTGACGAGCGTCACGCACTCGTCGTGGTCGAGGACGGCGAGGAAGCAGGTCATCCCCAGCTCGTTCGCGACGGCGGTGAGCTCGGGCAGCGCCTCCGCCTGCAGGTCGTGGGCGACGCCGGCGGCCAGCGCCGCCATGCGGGCGCCCAGCGCGACGCCGCCGTTCGCGTCGCGCGCCACGAGCCCGTGGTGCTCCAGCGTGCGCAGCAGCCGGTAGGCGATGGAGCGGTGCACGCCGAGCAGCCCGGCGACGTCGTCGATGGTCAGGGGCGCACGAGCGTCGGCGAGGACCTCCAGGATCCGGATGCCGCGGCTGAGGGTCTGTGACGGCGGGGGGCCGGCGTCGGGCATCGTCGTCCTTCCGGTGGGTTACGCTGCATTCAATAGTAGAACGATGTGTTCGAATATAGAACACGATCGCAGCGGACGCCACGCCCGACACGGAGGTCGGACGGCGCATCGACGACGATGAGGAGAGCTCGTGCAGTTCCACCACCACGGTTACGTCTCCGGCGACCCGCGGGTGCTGCCGCCCGCAGGCACCGGCGTGGACCGGCCCGACGAGCTGCCCGACGAGGTCGACGTCCTCGTCGTCGGGTCGGGGCCGGCGGGCATGCTGCTCGCCGCGCAGATGTCGCGGTACCCCGGCGTCACCACCCGCATCATCGAGAAGCGCGAGGGACGGCTGGTGCTCGGCCAGGCCGACGGCATCCAGCCCCGGAGCGTCGAGACGTTCGACGCGTTCGGCTTCGCGGAGCGCATCGTCGCCGAGGCGTACAACATCGGCTGGATGAACTTCTGGGGCCCGGACCCGGAGAACCCGAAGCACATCGTCCGGACCACGCGCACCGAGGACTACGGCCTCAAGATCAGCGAGTACCCGCACCTCATCGTCAACCAGGCGCGGGTGCTCGACTACTTCGCCGAGGCCGCCGCGCTCGGCCCCGCCCGCATCGTGCCCGACTACGGCGTCGAGTTCCTCGGCCTCACCGTGCACGACGGCGACGAGTACCCCGTCGAGGTGCGGGTGCGCCACGTCGCGGGGGACCGTGCGGGCGAGGAGCGCGTCGTGCGGGCCAAGTACGTCGCCGGGTGCGACGGCGCCCGCAGCGCGGTGCGCGAGGCCATCGGCCGCAGGCACGTCGGCCAGTTCGCGGCGCACGCCTGGGGCGTGATGGACGTGCTCGTCAACACCGACTTCCCCGACTGGCGCACCAAGTGCGCGATCAACTCCGAGGCCGGGAACATCCTGCTCATCCCGCGCGAGGGCGGGTACCTCTGCCGCGTGTACGTGGACCTCGGCGAGGTCGCCCCGGACGACCACCACCGCGTGCGCAAGACGCCGATCGAGGAGATCGTCCGCCGGGCCAACGAGATCCTCACGCCCTACGCGCTGGACGTCAGGGAGGTGGCCTGGCACAGCGTGTACGAGGTCGGCCACCGCGTGACCGACAAGTTCGACGACGTGCCCGACGGCGAGGAGCACCGCACCCCGCGCGTCTTCCTCACCGGCGACGCCTGCCACACCCACAGCGCCAAGGCGGGGCAGGGGATGAACGTGTCCATGCAGGACGGGTTCAACCTGGGCTGGAAGCTCGGGTCCGTGCTCACCGGGCTCAGCCCCGAGTCGCTGCTCGCCACCTACTCCGCCGAGCGGCAGCCCGTGGCGCAGCAGCTCATCGACTTCGACCGCGAGTGGTCGAGCCTGATGGCCCGCAAGCCCGAGGAGATCTCCGACCCCCAGGAGCTGGCCCACTACTACCTCGCGACGTCCGAGTTCCCCTCGGGGTTCATGACCCAGTACGGGCCCTCGGCGATCGTGGGGACCGACGCCCACCAGGAGCTGGCCACCGGGTTCCCGCTCGGCAAGCGGTTCAAGTCCGCCGAGGTCACGCGGGTGTGCGACGGCAACGCCGTGCACCTCGGCCACCACGCCAAGGCCGACGGCCGGTGGCGGGTCTACGCGTTCGCCGACGCCGCCGCACCCGGCGAGGGCTCCGCCCTGGACAGGTTCGCGGCGTGGCTCGCCTCGGACGAGTCCCCCGTGTCCCGGTTCACGCCCGCCGGAGCCGACGTCGACGCCGTCTTCGACGTCAAGGTCGTCTACCAGCAGGCCTTCCAGGACGTCGACCTCGCGGACGTGCCCGACGTGTTCCGACCCCGGACCGGCCCGCTCGGCCTCACGGACTGGGAGAAGGTGTACGCCGCCGGCCCCACCGTGTGGACCGCGGACGACATCTTCGCCGAGCGCGGGCTGTCCCGCGACGGCGTGGTCGTCGTCGTGCGCCCCGACCAGTACGTGGCCCACGTGCTGCCGCTCGACGCCACCGACGAGCTAGCCGAGTTCTTCGCGGGGGTGTTCGTCGGCCGCTGACGGTCGTCGATGGGATCATCGGCGGCATGCCGCTGACGCTCAGGCCGCCACGCCACGACGACGAGACCGCGCTGCGCCGCATGCACGACCAGCTCGCGGCGGACGGGTTCACGTTCCTGCAGCACGACGGCACCTGGGACGACATCCTCGCCGTGGTGGCGCGCGAGGCTCGCGGGGACGACCTGGCGCCCGGTCGCGTCCGGTGCGACTTCCTCGTGGCCGACGTCGACGGCGTCCTCGTGGGCCGGGTCTCCGTGCGCCACGAGCTCACCGAGTACCTGTGCGAGGTGGGCGGGCACGTGGGCTACGCCGTGGCGCCCGAGCATCGCCGTCACGGCTACGCGACGGCGATGCTCCGGCAGTCCGTCACGCTCTTGGCCGCCGGCGGGGTCGAGCGGGTGCTGGTCACGTGCGACGACGACAACGCCGGCTCGGCGGCCGTGATCGAGGCCTGCGGTGGCGTGCTGGAGGACGTGCGCACCTTCGGCACAGAGACGAAGCGGCGCTACTGGATCGACGCCACGGCATGACCGACGGCCTGCCGCCGCTGCACGTGCGCGAGTGGGGCCGCGGCGACCGCACGGTGGTGCTGCTGCACGGGTTCATGGGGTCCAGCGACAGCTGGCGGCGTGTCGGCGCCGCGCTCGCGGACGACGGGTGGCGCGTCCTGGCCCCCGACCTTCCGGGGCATGGTCGCTCCGCGCCTGATCCCGCCCTGACCGTCCCGAGGGCGGCCGCCTCCGTCGTCGCTGCCCTCCGTGCCCGGTCGGCCGGGACGCCCGCGGTCGCCGTCGGGCACTCGTACGGCGGCGTCGTGCTGGCTGCCGCGCGCGTGGAGCTCCGGCCCGCGCGCACGATCCTGGTGGACGCCGTCCCGCGGTTTCGCGGGGGCGTCGACCGGGCGGCCCTGCTCGCGGGTTACGCCCGCGACCGGCGCACCCGCACCGAGGACGAGCTCCGTCGCACCCGCCCGCACTACGGCGCCGAGGAGGTGCGCGTCGAGGCCGCGGCGGCGGAAGCGTTCGACCCCGAGACCGCGGCCGCCGTCGCCTCGTCCGCCGACGGCGCGTGGCCCCTCCCGGCGGGCGCCGTCGTGATCCGCGCGCGGCCGAGCGCGTACGTCGACGACGAGGACGCCGCCGCGCTGCGGCGGGCCGGCGTCGTGGTGCGCGACGTGCCGGGGGCCGCGCACTCCGTCTGGTACAGCCACTACGACGCGTTCATGACGGCGCTCCGTGCGTCCCTGCCGGGCTGACCGGGTCTGCCGCCCGCGCGCGACGCCGCAGCGTCGCGCCGATACTGGTGGGCGACCAGGAAGCGCCCAGCGGCCGAGGAGGGCCTCGCGATGGCCGACCTGATGATCGACTACATCACCTCGCTCGACGGATTCGGGTCCGCCGACGGGTGGCCGGGGCTGTGGGGGATGGGCGGGCCCGATTACTTCGCGTTCCTCGAGGAGGACGGCCGGCAGGAGTACACGATCCTGTTGGGCGCCACGACGTACCGCCTGTTCGCGGGCTTCGCCGAGACCGGCGAGGAAGAGATGGCCGAGGTCACCGCCCGCCGCAAGGTCGTGTTCTCCCGCACCCTCACCGAGCCGCTGGAGTGGGCGAACACCACGCTCGTCTCGGGCGACGCCGTCGAGGCCGTGCGCGCGATGAAGCAGGACGACGTCGCGCTGCGGACCATCGGCAGCCCCGGACTCGCGCGCTCGCTGCTGCGGGCGGGGCTGGTGGACCGTGTCCGCGTGGTCGTCTTCCCGGTCGTCAACGGCGCCACCGGTCACGACCGGCTGTACGACGGCTGGCCCGACGTCCGGCTCGAGCTCCTCGACAGTCGCACCCTCGACGGCCGGCTGACCTTGCTCGAGTACGCCCCGACCGTGCTGGACGGGCCGCCCGGCACGGACTGACGGGTCGTCAGTCAGGTCAGGTGAACTCGGCCGTCGGGCGACGCGGTGCCCGCCGCGGCCGTAGGCAGTAGCCGAAGCGCATGAGCATCTGCGGCGCGGCCTCGAGCGAGAGCGCCGCGCGCAGGCCATCACGGGTGACGGGGTTCTCCAGCGCCGTCGTCGCGAACGACGCGTGGACGAAGTACCCGGTCGCGACGAGCAGCAGGTGCTCCAGCGCGAGCCCCGCGCCGATCCAGTCCCGGACGGTGTCCCCGGGCGTCGTGAGCACCGCCATCGTGGAGCGCTGCTCGAACCGGGCGTGGCCCGTGCTGTGGCGGAACCGCCGCACCGGCGCGCGGTCGTCGGCGGGGGCGGGCCCCAACAGCTCGTACGGGATGCCGTCCCGCCGGGCGCCGTCGGCGGCTGTCCAGGCCGCCTCCTCGGCGCGCAGCCCGGCATCTGCGCCTGCCTGCCGCTCGGCGCGCCGGACGAGCTCGAGGACCTCCGCCCGTGCGGGGTCGGACGGGTGGACGAACCGCAGCTCGCCGCCCTCGGTGCGGGCGGCCGCGCGGATCGCCCGCAGGACGTCGGGAGCGACAGGCCGGTCGTCGAACGGCACGCGGGACGTCGCGCGGCGCTGGATCGCCACCGACAGGCCGAGCTCGTCAGTCGTCGGGCTCGCCCCGGCGGACAGCTCGAGCTCGGCGACGAGGCGCTGGTCCTCCGGGTCGGGCAGGACGACGTGCGGGCCGTCAGGGACTCGCGTCGCGCGGCCGTCACCGCGTTGAAGAGGAAGGCGCCGCAGCTGAGGTACATCTCCCGGCCGTGCGGGTCGGCGTGGTGCAGCTGTCGCGACGGGTCGGCCCGGACCCGGAGGCGGTTGCCCCGGACGTCCACATGCCACGGCTGGGTGTTGTGGACGCTGGGAGCGCGGCCCGCGGCGTCGAGGATTCTCTCGATCCGCGCGTCGACGACGGCGGTGTTCATCATCACGCCCCTCCTGTCCGGTCGGCCCGGGGTGGGTGCCGCCGCTGGTGGCGGCGTTCCGGGGGCCTGACGACGGAGCGGTCTGGCGACGCGCGACGGCCCCCGCTGGGCGAGAGCTTTCGGTGTTCCACTCTTGACGCTAGGAGGAGCGGAGCTTCCTCGCAACGACGCTCGTCGGCTCAGAACGGAGGGTCGCCGTCGTCGCTCATGGCTGGGGCCGACGACGCCGCGCCCCGGTCGTGCTCGCGGGGCGGTGCGCCGGTGAGAGGTTCAGGCCGCGGCTCGCGGACACGCGTGGCCTCGGTGGCCCACTCGTCGAGGCGGTCCATGGCGTGGTCGGCGGTGCCGGGGCTGGTGAGGTAGGTGCGGCCGCGGGGCGAGGTCCAGGCGAGGACGCCGTGGTCGAGCTGTTCGACCTGCCAGCGCGACTCGTGCTTCAGGGTGTGGTGCTTGCGGCACAGGTGGGCCAGGTTGCCCCCGTCGGTGGCCCCGCCCTCGGCCCAGGCCGTGGTGTGGTCGACGTCGCAGCGGCGTGCGGGCACGCGGCAGCCGGGGAACCGGCAGGTCAGGTCGCGCTGGGTCAGGAACGCGCGCAGGTCCGCGGGCACGACGTAGCTGCGCCGGTCCACGGTGAGCAACGCCCCGGTGACAGGGTCGGTCAGCACGCGCCGCAGCGTCGGGGCGCGCGCGACCAGGTGGCGGGCTGTCTCCGCGTCGATCGGGATGCTGCCGTCCAGCAGCCCGGAACTCTCACCGTGACCGGTGAGCGTGGTGACCGGGACGGTCACGTGCACCACCGGCCGGATGTTGCGTGCCAGCGTGGCCAGCGGGTCCGGCAGCGGATCGGGTGGGAGCGCGTCGGGCGGGGTGCTGCCTGGCATCGCCTGAGGATCGGGTGCCCGGCCGGGCGCGGCGGTCGTGGCGTGCGGAGGGCTGGCGTCGTCGAGCAGGAGCGCGGTCAGGGCGGCGGCGGCGCGCAGCTGCCCGATCCCGCGCGGATCCCCGGACGCCTTTGCTCTCGTGGCGGTGCGGGTCAGGCGGTCGTGCACCGCACGCGCGACCGGGGTAGGCAAGTGCGCGGTCAGCCAGGACATCCCGTTGGCGCCGTCGTCGACCCACACGTCCGCCCGCAGCTGCGCGGCCTCACGCCGGACCTCCGCCGGCACGGGGTGCAGCCGGTCCCGGGCCGCGCGGGCCAGGACACCGAACCGCGCCGCCGTCAGGCCGGATGCCCGGCCCAGCACCGCCTGTTCGACCTGCGCCGCGACCGAGCCGGGCAGGTCCGCGACCGCGTCAGCCAGCTTGGTCGCGTGCTGGTACGAGATCACCCCCGCGCACAGGGCGTCCAACGTGGCGGTCGCCTGCGTGGCCAGGACGTCCGCGTCCGCGAGCCACCCCTGCGCGACGTGCTCGCTCACCCCGAGCGCGCACGCCACCTCCGCCACCAACGCCCGGTGCGCCACCGAACCGCGGCGATCAGCCGTCGCCGGCCCGACACGCTCCACCGCGACGTCGAGCATCGCCTCCGGGGCCGCCGTCACCGCCGCGAGCGCCTCAGCCAGCGCGACCGTACGACGCCCCGCCGCCACGTTCACCGCGACCTGCGCATCCCCGGCAGCATCCAACGCAGCATCCAGCCGCGAGGCGGCGGTGCCCTGGCGCGTCGTCATGGACCAAGCCAACCAGCCGCCACCGACAAAGAGTCGAACAGACGTTCGATCTGGGGGAAACCCTGTGGAGGACTCTGTGGCCGGCTCGCGGCCGGCGTCCCGGCGGTCAGACCTCGGGATACACCTCGACGTCGGACTTGAGGTACACCGGCTGGCCGTTCGTCATCCCCACGCACTCGGGGAGGCCCGCTGCCGTGCGCCCGTGCCGCTCGACCTCGGCCAGCACGGCGTCGTCGCTGGGCCGGTGCCGGCCGCCGTCGCCGTAGGCGTGCACGATCCGCCGGGCCTCGGCCCGGTCCGCGGCGCGCAGCTCGATCCGCATCGTCGCCATGGCCGCACGCTAGCGACGGCGGTGGCGCCGGGCACGTCCTTTCAGCGGGTCCGGTTCACCCGCAGGATCTCCTCCTGGTACGGGGCGACGACCGTGGGCGACACCCGGCAGTCGAGCATGAGGAACCGGCGCTGGTCGACGGGCTCGGCGGCCCACGACCCGAGGCGGTCGAGGTCGTCCAGGGATCGCACGACGACGCCCTCGGCGCCGACGGCGGCGGCGAGGGCGGCGAAGTCGGTCTCGGGGATGCGCATGGGCTCCTCGGCGAGGCCCTGGCGCCCGTAGACGTGCACCTCGGCGCCGTAGACGGCGTCGTTCCACACGACGGCGACGCCGCGGCCGCCGGCGGTGCGCACCGCCGTCTCGAGGTCGGCCAGGGCCATGAGCCCGCCGCCGTCGCCGGTCGTGAGGACCACGGTGGCGTCGGGCTGGGCGGCGGCCGCGCCGGCGACGCTGGGGAAGCCGAGGCCGATGGACTGGTAGGCGGTGCCGACCATCATCATCCGGTCGGGCGAGGCCACGGGCCAGTACATGTTGGCCCAACCGATGAAGTGGCCGCCGTCGGACACGACCACCCGGTCGGCGGGCAGCAGCGCGCCGATGCGGCTCGCGACGCCGCGGGGGTCGAGACGCCCGTCGGCGGCGAGGCCGTCCGCGGGGCCGGTGTCGTAGGTGCGGGCGGCGGCGACGCCCACGGAGTCGCGCCAGCCCGACGGCGCGGCGCCGAGGGCGCGCAGCTCGTCGAGCAGCGCGCGGGTCACGAGCGTGGCGTCGCCGCGGACGAACGAGCCGACGTGGCGGTGCGTCGCGGCCTGGGCGACGTCCACCTGGACCACGCGGGTGCCGGGGGAGAAGAGCTCGCCGAACCGCATCGTGAACTGGTTGAGCGACGCGCCCACGACGACGGCGACGTCCGCCTCGCGCACCAGCGCCATCGCACCGTCCGCGCCGAACCCGCCGGCGACGCCGAGGTCGTACCGGCCGTCGGGGAAGACGCCGCGGCCGAGCGCCGTCGTCGCCGTCAGGGCGCCGGTCGCGGCGGCGAGCTCGCCCAGCGCCTCGCCCGCGCCGGCCAGCCAGGCGCCGCGGCCCGCGAGCAGCAGCGGCCGCTCGGCCTGGGCAAGGGCGCGCGCGAGTTCGGTGATCGCGGCGGCGTCGAACGGCCCGGCGGGCGCGAGCGGGCCGGGGAGGGCGGGCTCGGGGGCCTCGGGGACCGGGCCGGCCTCGAGCGCGGCGACGT
The DNA here is from genome assembly GCF_042668085.1 of Isoptericola sp. NPDC057391. NCBI lineage: Bacteria > Bacillati > Actinomycetota > Actinomycetes > Micrococcales > Promicromonosporaceae > Isoptericola > Isoptericola sp. NPDC057391. The sequence continues at coordinate 27,418 of NZ_JBHVBO010000003.1, forward strand.
CGTAGGGGATCGCCAGCACGACGGGCACGCGGTAGGTGAGGGAGTGCTCGATCGCGATCACGGTGGTCGCGGCGGCGTCCGCGCGCCCGACGGTATAGGTGCGTGCGCCGACGGCGGCGGCGAGCGCGATCTGGTCCACGTCCCAGGGGCGCGGGCCCGACGTCGGCTCGTCGCCCGCGAGCAGCACGAGCGGCACGCGGGCCTGCGCGGCCTCGGCCAGCGCGGTGAGGGTGTTGGTGAAGCCCGCGCCGTAGGTGACGGTCGCGGCGGCGATGCGGCCGGACGCGCGGAAGTAGGCGTCGGCGGCCACGACGCCGCCGGCCTCGTGGCGGACGGCGGTGAACCGGGCGGGGGTGGTGCGCTCGACGTCGTCGAGGAACCAGGCGTTGCCGTTGCCCATGACGCCGAACACGTGGTCGATGTGCTGGGCGAGGGTGCGGGCGACGTGGGCGGACACGGTGGGCACGGGGGCCTCCAGGGGAACAGTGACGGATGTGGCGTGCGTCCGTATGTGTCCCGTGCGGTCCCGACGCCGGGTCCGACGTGCTGGCTGAGCAGTGGAGACTGCCGGCGACCGGGCTGCCGTGCGCCCCTTTTTCGAGCGCAAGGCGGCGCGAGTCCGCCTCGACGCCGCGAGTATAGCCACGCGCGGTGCGCGATCTCGTGCGGGGCCTTGCGCGGCCCCAGTGTCAGGCGTAACTTACCGTAAGTGGCTACTGACATAGCAGGGTTCGCCGCGCTGGCGGACCCCACACGGCGCGAGATCTTCGAGCGTGTGGCTGCCCGGCCGTCGTCGGTCGGGGAGCTCGCCGCCGGGCTGCCCGTGAGCCGCCCGGCCGTCTCGCAGCACCTGCGGGTGCTCAAGGACGCCCGGCTGGTCGCCGACGAGGCCGTCGGCACCCGCCGCGTCTACCGCGCCGACCCCGAGGGGCTCGCGATGCTCCGCGAGTACCTGGACCTGTTCTGGCGTCGCTCGCTCGACTCGTTCGCCGCCGTCGCAGAGGAGACCTTCCATGACCACGCCGACCCGACCCCCGACCCGACCCCCGGCCCGACCTGAGCCCCGACCCGAGACGGACGCCGCCACGGTGTCCGTCGCCGTGGACGTCGCCGCCCCGGTCGAGCACGTATTCGACGTGTTCACGCTGCGGATGACCGACTGGTGGGAGCCCACCCACCACCTGCTCGACGACACGAGCGAGATGCTCGTGGAGCCCTGGGTGGGCGGTGCGCTCACCGACGTCAACCCCGCGGGCGAGCGGTGCACGTGGGGCCGGGTGCTCGTCTTCGACCGCCCGGCCGCGTTCGCGTTCAGCTGGAACATCACCGCCCGGTGGGAGCTCGAGACCGACCCGGCTCGGTGCAGCGAGGTGCACCTGGTGTTCACCGCCCTCGACGCCCGCCGCACCCGCGTGGTCCTCGAGCACCGTCACCTGGACCGGCACGGGGCCGGCTGGGAGGGGATGCGCGACGCCGTCGGCGGCACCGGCGGGTGGGGCCTCGACCTGCGCCGCCTCGCGGAGGTGGCCGCGGCATCGGCGTGATGCCGTCCTGCAGCGACAAGCACCGTGCACCGACGGGCAAGCCCCCGCGCGCCGCGCTCCCCGACCCTGGGGTGAGCCGTGCGACGCAAGGAGGCGCCCATGACCACGCACCCCGCCACGACCGACCCCACGACCGGTCCAGCGACCGACCCGCTGCACCCCCGCAGCCGGCAGATCTACCTGTTCGTCGGCGTCTTCTCCGCCGTGCTGTACACGGTGCTGCTGGTGGCGCCGGTGATCGCGGGCCCGCTGATCGAGAAGTACGGGATCGACCCCGCGCAGACGGGCCTGCTGTTCTCGGCCGAGCTCGGGGCGTTCAGCCTGGCGACGGTGCCCGCGTTCCTGTGGCTCACGCGCGTGCCGCTCACGGTCTCGGTGACCGTGTGCACCGTGGTCGCGGCCGCCGGCCAGGTCGCCTCCGGGTTCGTCACGGACTTCGGCACGCTGCTGGCGGTACGGGTCGTGACGTCGCTGGCGGCGGGCTCGATCACGGTGGTGCTGCTCTCGCTCAGCCCCCGGACGACGAACCCCGGGCGCGCGTTCGGCATCTTCGTCGTGGCCCAGCTCGCGATGGGCGCGCTGATCCTCGCGCTCTTCCCGTCGCTGTACGCGGGCACCGACGTCGCCGCGATCTACTGGACGCTCGGCGGGCTCACCGTGGCGTGCCTGCCGTTCGTGCCGCTGCTGCGGGGCATGTCGCTGGCGCGGCCCGCGGCCGACGCGGTCCGCGTCGGGGCGGGCTCGGCGGGCCGCTTCGCGGCCGGGCTGGCCGCCATCATGCTGTTCTACCTGGCCCTGAGCGGGGTGTGGTCCTTCATGGGGCAGATCTCGGCCGACGCCGGCAACGCGGCCGGCCCCACCAGCCTCGTCCTGTCCGTCGCGACGGCGGCGGGCATCGTCTCCGCGCTCGTCGCGACCGCGCTGGGGGAGAGCCGCTACCGGGCGCTGTTCCAGGTTCTCGGCCTCGGCGGGATGGCGGTCTCCGTGCTCCTGCTGCTGGGTGCCCCGGCCCTGCTGCGGTTCGCCGTCGCCGCCGTGCTGTTCAAGTTCGCGTGGACGTTCGTGCTGCCCTACCTGCTCGGCAGCGTCTCGAAGCTGGGCGGGCCGCAGGCGATGAACGCCACCAACCTCATGATCGGCGGCGGCTTCGCGCTCGGCCCCGTCCTGGCGGGCTGGATGACGCAGGCCACCGGCGGCTACGGGCTGATGATCGCCGTGTCCGCCGTGTGCCTGGTGGCCGCGCTCGGCTGCTCCGTGGTGCTCAACGGCGGGCGCCTCGTGGCGCGCGAGGGAGGCCGCGAGCCCGCCCGCGACTAGGATCGACGGATGCCCGCGCAGGTCCGGGCGCCGCGCGGGTCCGCGCGACCCCCACGTGACGTCCCGCGGAGGCACGCAGTTGGCCAGATCCCGGCAGCCCGAGCGCGCCGCCACCCCCGCCTCCCCGATCGAGCGCCACCTGACCGAACGCTCCGGCTACTACGTCGCCGAGGCCTGGGGAGTCGTCGTCGCCAAGCTGGTGACCCTGGCGCTCGCCGGCCTCGGCGTCTCGGCCCTCGTGTGGCTGGCGCGGGACGGCGGGTGGGGGTGGCTCGTCGCCGCGCCGTTCATCCTCGCCGCCGTCGCGCTCGCGCTGTGGGTCGCGCTCGTCCCCTTCAACGGTCTCGTCCTCGAGCGGCTGCGCCCGGAGGTCCGGTTCCGGCGCCTCCGCGGCGCCCCTCGCCGCCGCCGCGCACGCGCGGCGGACGAGCCGGCGGCCGTCGACGTCGCCGATCCTCCCGACCTCGCCGACCCGGACGCGCCCGTGCTGCGTTCCTCGCCGCGCGGCCAGGCCGACCTGATCTCCCGGGCCGCGCTGTACCTCGTGCTCGGGCTGCCGGTGGTGTTCCTCGTCGGGTACGTCCTGCTGGCGTACCTGGAGCAGCTGTGGCTGAGGTGGTCCAGCCCGTCCGTCGACACCTGGGCGTGGGACTACCCCGAGTGGTCCGGCGCCTTCGGCGACTGGTTCTTCACGGAGGTGGAGGGGCCCGTGCTCCGGGTCGTGGTGCCGACGCTCTCCGCCGTCCTCCTGGTGGCGGGGATCGTGCTGGCGATGCAGGCGGTCCCGGTGCTGCTGCGGCGCGGCGCCGACGCGATCGACCTGGCGGTCACCGAGAGCGGCGTCGTCACGCGCGGCGGGCTGGGGATCGGCTGGGACGAGGTCGCCGACGTCCTCGTCGTCGAGGACGTGCAGATCACGTCCTGGAAGAGCCGACGAGAGCGCACCGGCTTCCACCAGCCGCCGTTCGTCCTGCACCCGACGTACGTCCCCGGCCACTCGCGCACCCGGGTCGCGCTGGTGCTGCACGACCTGCCCGTCGTCGCCGCCCGGGCCACCCGCTCCCAGCGGCGCGGCCTGCACGCGGACGGCGACTTCGCCTCGGGGTATGCGCTCGCGGACCTGTGGACCCACCCGACCGACCGGGTGGAGGCGACCCTCACCGCGCTGGAGGCGGGGGCGCGTGCGGCACGCGTCCCGGTCCGGCACCTGGAGCGGGTCGCCGACCCCTCCAGGCACTGGCGCTGACCCGGCGACGCCCTACGACGCGTCCCGCTCGAAGACCTGCCGCCCGGCGAACCAGGTCTCCAGGACGGTGGTGTGCACGACGTCCTCGATGTCGGTCGCGAACGGGTCGCGGTCGAGCACCACGAAGTCGGCCGACTTGCCCGCCCGCAGCGACCCGGTCTCGTCGCCGAGCCCCATCGCCGTCGCACCGCCGAGCGTGAACGCCGTGACCGCCTCGTCGAGCCGCAGCGCCTGCTCCGGCCACAGGGTGCCGGGGAAGCGGCCGAGCGGGTCGGCGCGCGTCACCAGGCCCTGGATGCCCTCCCAGGCGTTCGGCGACTCCGACACCGGCCAGTCCGAGCCGCCCGCCACGAGCGCGCCCGTGTCGAGCAGGGCCCTGTTGGGCTGCATGCGGCTCGCCCGGTCGGCGGGGAGCACGTCGGCGATGGCGTCCGAGATGACCCCGGGGAACCACAGGAAGGGCGAGATGTCGGCGGCCACGCCCAGCGCGGCGAACCGGGCCAGGTCGTCCGGCGCCACGAACTGCCCGTGCGCCACCTGGTACCGGGGCTCCGTGAACCCCTCGCCCCGCAGCCGCTCGACGGTGTCGAGCACCAGGCGGACCGATGCGTCGCCGGAGCAGTGGACCTTGGCCGACAGGCCGTGCTCCGCGGTGCGGCGCAGCCAGCCGTAGAGTTCGTCGGGGTCGAGCGCCGTCGCGCCGCACACGTCGGCGCCGTGCTCGTCGTCGGGCAGGTAGGGCTCGAGGAACGCGCCCGTGCGCGCGGGCGGGACGCCGTCGAGGAAGATCTTGACGAAGTCCGGCCGGTGGTGCGCCGTGCGGTACTTCTCGCCGCCCCACACGAGCTCGTCGCCGACGGCGTCGAACCCGAAGATCGGGTCGTTCACCGTGAGGGACGAGACCACCCAGGCGTCCAGCTCGCCGGCCTCGTCGAGGGAGCGCAGCGCGGCGAGGATCTCGTGGGACGCCGCGGCGTCCTGGAACGCCGTGATGCCGTGGCTGCTGAGGATCTCGACGCCGCGCCGCGACGCGCGCCGGTGCTCGTCCGGGCCGAGCGGGTTGCTGCGCGCCCGCGCGGCCTCGACGGCGAGGCCGGCGGACTCCAGCAGCACGCCGGTGGGCGCCCCGCTCACCGGGTCGAGCTCGACGACGCCGCCCGGGCCCGGGTCGCTCGTCGCGGTGACGCCCGCGAGCTCGAGCGCCCGCGTGCTGGCCCACCGGTTGTGCCGCGAGTCCTCCATGAGCAGCACCGGCCGGCCGCCGGCCGCCTGGTCGAGCTTGAGCCGCACCGACTCCGAGGAGATCTCGCCACGCCGGTTGCTGCCCCAGGCGCCGCCCACCACCCACGCGTCCTCGGGCAGCCCCGCGGCGTGGGCGGCGACGGCGTCGAGGATCTCGCCGACGTCGGCGCCCGGCCGCAGCGACAGCTCGAAGAGGTCGCTGCGGCCCGCGAACGCGTGGTGGTTGTGCACGTCCACCAGGCCGGGCATGACGAACGCGCCACCGGCGTCGCGCACCTGCGTGCCGGGGCCGGCGTGCCCGCGGGCGGCCGCGTCGTCCCCGACGGCGAGCAGTCGGCCGCCCCGGACGGCGAACGCGGTGGCCCACGGCGCGGACGGCTCGCCCGTCCAGACGCGGGCGTTCTCGACGACGAGGTCGGCCGGGCCGCCGTCGCGCTCGCCCGTCATGCCTCCACCCGTGCGGAGTCGAGGGCGTGGTCGGTCACGTTGAGGACCTCGGCGCGCGCGCCGACGGGGAAGTTCACGAAGGTCGTGGTGTCGAAGCCGTCGTTGCCGAAGATCTTGCCGTCGGTCTTCATGCGCTCCAGGTCGACGAGGATCAGCCCGAGCGTCGGCACGATCTTCTCCCGCCACACGAACAGCGTGAGCCGGTCCCGGAGGGCGACGTGGTGGCAGCGGTCGGTGTCGGCCAGCCCCTTCTCGACGCCCTGCAGGCAGTGCCAGGTGTAGAGGTCGGGGGTGAGGTAGACGTGCTCGTACGCCTCGTTCGGCGAGTAGGTGTACCGGTTGCGGAGCCCCACCAGCTCGGTGGTCGGCGCGTGCAGGGGCGCCGTCGACCCCGCGACGCGACCGTGCCGGATCCGCACCGTGACGCCGGTCGGCTCGTCGCCGCGCTGCACCCGCGTGTACGCGGACTCGGCGCGCACGGCGTCGGACGGCAGCGCGCCCTCGACCAGCGTCACGAGGCCGGCGTCCGTGTCGAGCACCGCCGTCGTCGACGTCGTGCCGTCGGCGGTCGCGACGACGCCGTCGACCAGGTGGACGCCGTCGCGCACGGACGTCACGCGGACGGGGATCTCGGGCGTCTCGACGGCGCCCGAGTACCGGGCGACGCCGTCCCCGAGGGTGAGCGTGGCGTGCTCGCCCTCGAGCTCCAGCGCGAACGACCTGCCGTCCAGGTCGTGGGTGGGCTCGAGGATGTTCGCGTCGGCGGCGAAGCCGTCGCCGAGCGCGCCGACGGAGATGAACGATTCGGGCATGGGGTCCTCGATTCCGGGTTCGTGGATCTGGTCGTGGGTCGTGTCGTGGGTCTGGTGGGTCAGAGCACCGCCGCGCCGGCCATGGCGGCCACCGCGCCGGCCCCGGCGAGCGCCTCGGTGCGGTCGAGCCGCCGACGACGGCGCCCGAGCGTGACGCCGCAGCCGGCGGCGACGTGGACGGCCGCCGAGACCAGCGCGACGGCGGTGAGCGCGCCCCCGTGACCGTGGTGCCCGGCGGGGGCCGTGGCGTGCTGCGCCATCGCGGCGGTCAGTGCGGCCATCACCGGAAGGCACGTGACGTGCAGCAGGTGCAGCGGAGCCTCGGCGTTTGCGGCGGCGTCGTCGTGCGGGCCGTCCGGGGCGTGCGTGGCACGGCGACCCGCCCACGCGGCGGCGATGCCGGCGGCGAGCAGAACGCCGGTCCACGCGAGCGGGGTCCACGGGCCGAGCAGCATCGCCCCCGCGGCCGTGTCCGCCATCGCGGCGAGCATGACGACGCCGGTCACGGCGGCGACGCCCACGCCCGCGCGGTCACCGTGCCGGCGGCGCAGGCCGCAGGCCACCGCGGCCGCAGCCAGGGCGAACGAGGCCCAGTGCAGGGCGGACGCCGGGGTCGCGAGCACGGTCAGCCTCCGCAGCCGCACCCGCACCCGGCGCCGCCCTCCGCCGCGGCGGGCGCGCAGTGCGACGCCGCGCCGTCGGGCAGGTCGAGGGCGGGGTTGCGGTCGAGGAAGCCGTAGGGCTTGAGGGTGAAGCCGGAGTAGTCGACCGGCATGATCGGCCAGTCCTCGGGCCGCGGCACGTGGGTGGGGCCGAACACGTGCCAGAGCACGAGGTCGGTGCCGTCGAGGTCGCGGTCGGCGGCGGTCCAGGCGGGCAGGCCGGCGCCGCCGGCGTGCGCGTTGGGGTAGTCGCCGGCGGGGAAGCGCTCGGCGGGGTCGAACGCGGTGGCCCACAGGTGCTTCGTCGCGAACGTGGCACGACCGTGCACGGTCGACTCGGGCTGCGCCATGAGCACCGGGCCGCCCTGCGGCACCAGGTGGTAGGCGGTCGGCCTGCCCACGTGGTTGCAGCGGTGGGCGCTGGCGACCTCCCACACCCGGCCCGACGCCGGGGCGGCGAGGCGCGCGGCCTCCGACTCGCGCGTCAGGGGCGTGCTGCGCCACGTGAACGCGTTGCCGTACGGGTTGTCCTCGCCGGTGGGGATGCCGACGACGTCGACCTCGTGCAGCGTGTTGTCCTCGCCGTCGACGGCCATGTCGAGGCGCGCGCAGAACAGGTGCTGGTGCACGGGCGTGAAGACACCGGGCGCGATCTCCGGGGCGTGCGGGTTCGCCGTACCGGGCACGCCCGCGCCCGCGAAGACGATGCCGGTGGCCTTCGCCTCGACCTGGATCGTGCCGTCGAGGTACAGGTACCAGAAGAAGCCGTAGTCGTAGTTGCCGATCGTGGCGAAGTAGCTGATCACCAGGCGGCGGCTGCGGCGGACCTCCGCCTTCCCCGCGAGGTCGGTGTGCTTCCACAGGATCCCGTAGTCCTCCTCGTGCATGCACACGACCTGGGGGATCTTCACCGGGTGGCCGTGGTCGTCCGCCACGAACCCGTCGAAGTAGTGGATGACGCCGAGGCAGTCGCACCCGAGCGCGAGCGAGTTGGCGTTCTTGCCGAGCAGGTACTCGCCGGCGTCGAAGTAGCTGATCCAGAACCGGGTGGGCGTCGTGTCGCCGTAGGGCACGACCATCTCGGGCACGCTGCCGCGGTGCATGACGGGCCGGTCCTCGTCGCCGTCGCGGAAGGTCACGGTGTTGAGCACCAGGCCCTCGCGCGCGTTGAAGCCCACGCGGAAGCGCCAGTTCTCCCACGTCACCTCGCTGCCGTCGACGGCGAAGCTCGGCCCCTCCGGCTGCGTGATCTCGATCGGCTTGAGCGACGTGCGGGCCGGGCCCTGCGCGGCGAGCGAGTAGTCGCCCGACGCCGCGGGGACCGGCACGTCGCCGTCGTCCTCGACGCGGATCACCCGGCCCTCGGTGAGGTCGATGTGCACGATGAGGCCCTCGACCGGGTGCGCCCACGGGCTGTCGTCGGGGTGGTCGCGCAGGAACGTCAGGGAGCGGATGACGCGCCGGCCCACCTCGTCCTCGCGCCCGAAGAAGCCCGGGGCGAGCGGGGCGCAGAACGCATGCTCCACCCGGTCGTCGAGGCCCCGGCGGCGCATCGCGGCCCGCCACTCCGGCGACGCCTTGGCGATCTCGGCCGCCGCGTCGTACTCCTCGAACAGGTACTGCGGCTGGCCGTACGGGGGCCGGTCGGTGCCCAGCGGCTCGTGCCGGTCGACCTCGCGCCGGGTCACCGAGACGACGGCCTCGGCCGCGGCGCCCGTGGCGCGGTCCAGCAGGGTCGCGACCACCCTCCGGTCCAGCGACGCGCCGGGCTCCCACGCGGCGACCTCCTCCTTGGACGGCTCCACCGGCAGCAGCTGCGGCACCCGGACGGTCTCGCCGAGCAGCCCGGCGGCGGCGAGCACCTCCCGCGCGGCCGCGATCTCGTCCGCCGTCAGCGGGTCCAGCGGATGGGCGGCGTCCACGGGCGTGCTCACGCGGGCGCCGTGGGTGTGCGTGGTGTCGGGGAGGTGCGTCATCGGGGTCCTCGGTCTCGCGGTCGGTCCGCCCAGTGTGGCCGGGCGCGGGGCGCGGGTCATGACCGTGGGCGCTCAGGGGTTGACCGAGCGGGAACGGGTGGCGTGCGGGCCGCCGGGCGTGCCCGCGCGGTCAACGGGCGTGCGCGCGGGGACCAGCGTCCGGGGGCGCGCGCGGCGAGCATCGAGGGGGCGGCGCGACGACGCGCCGGACACGGACGACGTCGAAGGAGCACCATGACCCAGCACGACGACCGCGCCCCCGGCACCGCAGGGCTGTCCCGCCGTGGACTGTTCCGGGCGGGGGCGATCGGCACGGCCGCGGCCGCGGCCTCTTGGGGCACCGCGGGCGCCGCGGGCGCGACCACGGCGGGCGGCGGCCCGCACGACGACACGGGCGTGGCGCTCGTCGTCCTCGGGACCGCGGCCGGCCCGCCGGTGGAGAGCGGGCACGCCGGCATCTCGACCGTGCTGCGGGTGCACGGGCGCAACTACGTGGTCGACTGCGGCCGCGGCGCCGTGACCCAGTACAACCGGGCCGGGCTGGCCCTGCCCGACCTGGCCGGCATCTTCATCACCCACCTGCACGCCGACCACCTGGCCGACTACTACAACTTCTTCCTGCTCGGCGGGTGGGGCGACGGGGACGGCCGCGGCGACGCGGGCCTCACGACGACGGTGCCGGTGGTCGGCCCCGGGCCGGCCGGCGCCCTGCCGCCCGCGTTCGGGGGCGGCGAGGTGCCGACCGTCGCGCCCGACGACCCCACGCCCGGCCTCGCGACCCTCACGCGCAAGAGCATCGAGGCGCACGCGTACTCGACCAACGTGTTCCTGCGCGACTCCGGGATCCCCGACGTGCGCGACCTGATCGACGTGCGCGAGATCGACGTGCCCGACGTCGGCGCCGACCCGCTCGGCGACACCGCGCCCGCGATGGAGCCGTTCGCGGTGTACGAGGACGACCGCGTGCGCGTCAGCGCCGTGCTGGTGCCGCACGGGCCCGTCTTCCCGTCGTTCGCGTTCCGGTTCGACACCGACGGCGGCTCCGTCGTGTTCTCCGGCGACACCGCCCGGAGCGACAACGTGGTGCGCCTCGCCCGCGGCGCCGACGTCCTGGTGCACGAGGCGATCGACCTGGACCACTACCGCAGCGTCGGCACGCCCGAGGTGGTGCTCAGCCACCTCGAGCAGTCGCACACCACCACCGAGGACGTCGGCCGGGTCGCGCAGGCGGCGGGCGCGGGCCTGCTGGTGCTCAGCCACCTGGCGCCCGGGGCCGAGGGGACCGTGCCGGACGGGCGCTGGGTGTCCCGCGCGCGGCGGCACTTCGACGGGCGTGTGGTCCGCGCGCGCGAGCTGATGCGGCTGCCGGTACGGCCCCGACGCTAGGCGGGGTCGCGGGGCACGGCCGCCGCCGCGTCAGTGCGCCGCGCGGTACTCGCGCGGCGGCAGGCCGAACTCCGCCTTGAACGCCCGGCTGAAGTGGGCAGCGTCGGCGAAGCCCCACCGCCCGGCGATCGCGGACACCGGCACGTCGACGAGGCGGGGCGAGAGCAGGTCGCGGCGGCAGCGCTCCAGGCGGCGCCGCCGGATCCAGGCGGACACGGTGGACCCCGTCTCCTGGAAGAGCGCGTGCAGGTGCCGCGTGGAGATGAAGTGCGCGGCGGCGATCGACGCCGGGGTCAGGTCGGGCGAGCCCAGGTGCTCCTCGATGTGCGCGCGGATGCGCCCCAGCAGCTCCTCGTGCGGGTCCACGCGCGCGGAACGGCCGAGCTCGGCGGCGAACAGCGTCGAGACGAGGTCGAGCGTGCTGTGCGCGAGCCGGGTGCCCGACGCCTGCGCCAGCTGCTCGATGTGGTCGCACAGGTGGGTGAGGAACGGCGTCACGATCGCGCCCACCCCGGCGTCGCCGCCGAGCCGCACCGCCGTGAGCTGCTCGACCAGCGCCGCGGGCAGCTCGAGGCGGCTCTGCGGGAACATCACGACGAGCGAGCGGAACTCGTGCCCGAACTCCAGCGTGTACGGCCGCCGGGTGTCGTAGACGGCCAGGTCGCCGGGCCGCAGCACCGTCTCCCGGCCGTCCTGCACCAGCAGCCCGCTGCCCGCCAGCATGAGGCTCACCTTGAACGAGGGGTGCTCGTCGTGCGCCGCGAGCTGCGCGGTGCGCTCCACGACGTGCTGGCCGCCCTGCAGGTCGCTCACGTGCACGTCGTCCACGGTCACCGCGCGCAGCACCCCGCGGAACGAGTCGGGCGAGCTGCTGGTCAGGCGCAGCGGGAGGAAGACGCCGGCCACCGCGGCCCGGTAGGCCTCGAAGCTCGGCGTGACGTGCGTGGCGAGCGTGCCGGACATCCGCGTCCACCTCCTTGTCCCCGCGACCTCCCCGGAGCGACCACCGCGTCGGCGTCCGTGCGGGCGCCGACGCCCGCGCGGCCGACCGTAGCCCGCGCCCGAGGGCGTTTCAAGGCGCGGCGGCGGGCCGCAGGTCAGGCGGGGTCGAGGAACAGCTCCACCACCGGGACGGCGACGTCGGGCCGCGCCGTCGGCAGGTGCAGGGTGAGCGTGCCGGGCGGCTGCCCGCCGGGGTTGGTGTTCCACGCCTTCTGGTCCGGGTCGGAGACCGAGGTCCGCAGCTCGGAGCCGTCGTTCAGCAGCTGCGCGTACCGCACCCGGGGGGCCAGGCCCCGCAGGTGGACGTGCCCGAACGGCCACGCGAACAGGTGCAGGTACAGGCGGTCCGCGCGCTGGGTGAGCACGACGCCGGGCGGCAGCCCGGGCGCCACCGCGGCGGCGAGGTCGGCGTCGGCCGGCCCCGCACCCGTGATCGACCGGCCGTGCAGGCGCATCCACTCCCCGAGCACGGCCAGCGAGGCGGCGTCGCGCGCCGGCAGCGCGCCGCGCCCGTCCGGCCCGACGTTGAGCAGGAGGTTGCCGCCCTTGGAGACCGTGTCCACGAGCATCCGCACCAGCAGGTCCGGGTCCTTGAACCTCGTGTTGTCGCGGTCGTAGCCCCAGCTGCCGTTGAGCGTCTGGCACGCCTCCCAGACGACGAGCTCGCCGGCGTCGTCACGCATCGGCGCGTCCGGCTGGTACTGCTCGGGCGTCACCAGGTCGCCGGGGATGCCCAGGCGGTCGTTGACCACCGCCTGGGGCTGCAGCTCGCGGACCATGGCGAGGAGCGCCTCGGCGTCCCAGTCCTCCGGGTACTTGCCCCGCCAGCCGTCCTTGTCCTCGGCGAAGGTGAAGTCGAAGAAGACGTAGTCGACCGGGCCGTAGCCGGTGAGCAGCTCGCGCACCTGCGCGTGCAGGTACTCGCGGTAGCGCGCCATGTCCCGGCCCTCGTCGAGGGCGTGGGCGTCCGGGTCGTCGCGGCGCGGGTGCACGTGGTCCAGCGTGAAGTCGGGGTGGTGCCAGTCGATGAGCGAGTGGTAGAGCCCGAGGTGCAGGCCCTCGGCGCGCACGGCCTCGGCCAGCTCGGCCACCAGGTCGCGGCCGCGGGTCCGGGCGATGCTGTAGTCGCTCACGGCGGAGTCCCACAGCGCGAAGCCGTCGTGGTGCTTGGTGGTCAGCACGACGTACTTCATGCCGGCGTCCTTGGCGGCGCGCGCCAGGGCGCGCGCGTCGAAGAGGTCGGGGTCGAACACCTCGGCGTACCGTGCGTACTGCTCCACGGTCATGCGCTCGAAGCTCATCACCCACTCGTGCCGGGCGGCCGCGGAGTAGAGACCGAAGTGCACGAAGAGGCCGAAGCGGGCCTCGGTGAACCACGCCTGCTCGGGGCGCAGGGGCGGGGCGGCCGTGGTCATGCGGATCACTCCTCGTCGAGCGGGTGGACCCGGCTCGAGAGCCGGGAGAGATATGACGTCTGGGCGTGCAGTCCGAGGGTACTCAGGGAGACCGGGGCTGGCGCAAGCGATCTGAGGCCCTATACATTGGATGAATCAGTCCGCAGGTCGAGGGAGTCCGGATGTCCGACGTCGTCGTCGACGCGCACCACCACCTGTGGGTCCGCGCGCGGCACCCGCAGGACTGGATCGACCCCGCGACCATGGCCGCCATCGACGCCGACTTCACGCCCGCCGACCTGCCCGCCGCCGCGCACGGCGTCGACGCCACCGTCGTCGTGCAGAGCGTGAGCACCTGGGCCGAGACCGAGGACCTGCTCGACGTCGCCGCCTCGCCCGAGGGTCGTGCCGCGCGCGTCGCCGGTGTCGTCGGCTGGGCCGACCTGTTCGACCCGGCGCTCGAGGACCGCCTCGCCGCGTTGCGCGAGGCGCCGGGCGGCGACCGCCTCGTCGGGATCCGCACGATGGTGCAGGCGGAGCCGGGTCCCGACTACCTGGACCGCCCCGACGTGCACGCCGGCATCGCCGGCGTCGGCGCCGCGGGCCTGCCGTTCGACCTCGTCGTGCGGGCCGACCAGCTCGCGTCGTGCGCGCGGCTCGCCGCGGCCCTGCCCGACGTCCGGTTCGTGCTCGACCACCTGGCGAAGCCGCCGATCGCGGCGCTGCGCGACGATCCGACCGCCCTGGACGCCTGGCGCCGCGACCTGGCGGCGCTCGCCGCCCGGCCGAACGTCGTCGCGAAGCTGTCCGGGCTGGTCACCGAGGCGCGGTGGGACACGTGGACCACCGAGGACCTGCGGCCCGCCGCCGACCACGCGCTCGACGTCTTCGGCCCCGACCGCCTCCTGCTCGGCAGCGACTGGCCCGTCTGCCTGCTCGCGTCCGGCTACGGGCGCTGGCTCGCCGCCGCCGACGAGCTGCTCGCGCCCCTGTCCGGCGACGAGCGCGCCGCCGTGCGCGGCCGCACCGCCGTCGCCACGTACGGCCTCGACGTCGATCACCTCACCACCCGCACGAAGGAGCACCCGTGAGCACCGCCCCCCTCGAGAACCCGCCGGAGTTCGCCGGCGTCCGCGCGATCGTGACCGGGGGCGCGTCCGGCATCGGCGCGTCCGTCGTGCGCGCCCTGCTCGCGCGCGGCGCGCAGGTGGTCGCGATCGACCGCACGCGCGACGGCGTGCCCGACGGGGCCGGCTCCCAGGTCGCCGACGTCACCGACGACGCCGCCGTGCGCGCCGCCGTCGAGGGCGCCGCCGCCGAGATGGGCGGCATCGACGTCGTCGTGAACAACGCCGGGATCGGCGCGCAGGGCACCGTGGCGGACAACGACGACGCCGAGTGGCTGCGGGTGCTCGACGTCAACGTGCTCGGCATCGTGCGCGTGACGCGGGCGGCGCTGCCGCACCTGCGGGCGTCGGAGCACGCCGCCGTCGTGAACACCGCGTCGATCGCGTCCTGGTCCGGCCTGCCGCAGCGCGCCCTCTACTCCGCGAGCAAGGGCGCCGTGCAGGCGCTGACCCTCGCGATGGCGGCCGACCACGTGCGCGAGGGCATCCGCGTCACCTGCGTGAACCCCGGCACGGTGGACACCCCGTGGGTGGGCCGGCTGCTCGACGCCGCCCCCGACCCGGCGGCCGAGCGCGCCGCCCTCGAGGCGCGCCAGCCCACCGGCAAGCTGGTGAGCCCGGAGGCCGTGGCGCACGCCGTCTGCTACCTTGCGAGCCCGCTCGCCACCGCGACCACCGGCACCGCCCTCGCGGTCGACGGCGGCATGCACGAGCTGCGCGTGCGCCCGCCGGAGCAGGCATGACCGCGAGCGGGACCGTGCTGCCGACCCGGGAGGTCCGGGGGACCGGGGTGCGCCTCACGAGCCTCGGCTACGGGGCGGCGCAGGCCGGCAACCTCTACCGGGCGACGACGGACGCGGAGACGCAGGAGGCGTTCGACACCGCGTGGGAGGCCGGGGTTCGCTACTTCGACACGGCGCCCCACTACGGGCTGGGCCTGTCGGAACGTCGCCTCGGGGCGAGCCTGGCCGGCCGCCCGCGCGACGAGTACGCCGTGTCGACGAAGGTGGGGCGTCTGCTCGTGCCCTCCCCGGAGACGGCGCACGAGAAGGACCCGGACATGTTCGACGTGCCCGCCGCGACCCGGCGGGTGTGGGACTTCTCCCGCGACGGCGTGCTGCGGTCGCTCGAGGCGAGCCTGGAGCGCACCGGCCTGGACCGCGTCGACGTCGTGTACCTGCACGACCCGGACGACCACGAGGAGCAGGCGTTCGCCGAGGCCGTCCCGGCGCTGGTGGAGCTGCGCGAGCAGGGCGTCGTCGGCGCGATCGGGGCGGGGATGAACCAGTCCGCGATGCTCGCCCGGTTCGTCGCCGAGGCGGACGTGGACGTGGTGATGTGCGCGGGCCGGTTCACGCTGCTGGAGCAACCGGCGCTCGCGGACCTGCTGCCGACGGCCGCCGCGCGAGGCGCGTCCGTCGTCGTCGCCGGCGTGTACAACTCCGGGCTGCTGGCCCGCGACGTGGTGCCCGACGACGCGACCTACGACTACGCGCCTGCCCCCGCGGCCCTGCTCGACCGCACGCGGCGCATCGCCGCCGCGTGCGCCGAGCACGGCGTCACGCTGCCGCAGGCCGCGCTCGCCTACGTGCGCACGCACCCCGCGGTCGCGAGCACGGTCGTCGGGCTGCGCACCGCCGACCAGGTGCGCCATACCGCGGACCGGCACGCCGCCGTCGTCCCCGCCGACCTGTGGACCGACCTCGTGGGCCGGGGGCTGCTCGCCCCCGAGGCGCACCCCGACACCTTCGCCTCCTAGGCGATATCGCATGGCGGGACGGATGTGACCGGGACGCGACCCGGGCGCATGATCGAGTCGCCCCCCAGAGAGAACAGAGGACATCGATGCAGCTGCTCCGCCTGGGCCCGGTGGGCCAGGAGATCCCCGCCGTCACGCACGACGGCGCCACCTACGACCTGCGACCGCTGACCGCCGACGTCGACGGGGCCTTCCTCGCCGCCGACGGCATCGGGCGCACCCGGGCCGCGCTCGCCGCCGGCGAGCTGCCCGTGCTCGACGGCGCGGACGCCCTGCGCGTCGGAGCGCCGATCGCGCGACCCGCCGCCGTCGTCTGCGTGGGCCAGAACTACGCCGCGCACGCGCGGGAGTCGGGCGCGGAGCCGCCGCGCCTGCCCATCATCTTCTTCAAGCACCCCAACACGGTCGTCGGCCCCGACGACACCGTGCCGATCCCGCCCGGCGCGGAGAAGGTCGACTGGGAGGTCGAGCTCGCGATCGTCGTCGGGACGCAGGCGAGCTACCTGCCGTCGCCCGAGGCCGCGCTGGGGCACGTCGCCGGGTACACCGTGGTGGACGACGTGAGCGAGCGCGCCTGGCAGCTCGACGACTCGCTCGGCCAGTGGTCGAAGGGCAAGTGCGGCCCGGCGTTCCTGCCGACGGGCCCGGCGCTGGTGCCCGCCGACGAGGTGGACCCGGGCGCGCTGCGGCTGCGGTCGTCCGTCAACGGCGAGCCGCGCCAGGACTCGTCGACGACCGACATGATCTTCGGCGTCGCCGAGATCGTGCACCATCTGTCGCAGTACATGACGCTCGAGCCGGGCGACCTGATCTGCACCGGCACCCCCGAGGGCGTCGCGCTGTCCGGCCGCTTCCCGTACCTGGCCGACGGCGACGTCGTCGAGGTCGAGATCGACGGCCTCGGCCGCCAGCGGCACGCCTTCGCCTCCGCGCCGGTCCCGGCCACGACGTCGGCCCTCGCCTGACGTGCTCCGCTACGAGCTGTTGCACCCCGGCCTCGTCGCGGCGCTCGCCGCGGCGGGGCACGGGTCGCGGGTGCTGCTCGCCGACGCGAACTACCCGCACTCCACGGGCGCCCGCCCCGGCGCGGCGCGCGTGCATCTCAACCTGCGTCCCGGCCTGCTGACCGTGGACCAGGTGCTCGAGGTGCTCCTCGACGCCGTGCCCGTCGAGTCCGCCGCCGTCATGGTGCCCGGCGGCGTGGCGGGCGACGTCGTCGCCGCGGGCGAGGAGATCCCCGCCCACACCGGCTACCGCGCGATGCTCGGGCCCGACGTCGGCTGGGACGAGCTGGACCGGTTCGCGTTCTACGACGCCGCCCGGTCCGACGACGTCGCCGTCCTGGTCGCCACCGGCGACCAGCGCGTCTACGCCAACCTGCTGCTGACGATCGGCGTCCGCGCCCCCGCGACGTAGCGGCGGAAGACGCTTGTCAACCCCGCGGTGCCCCGATTCGTCAGAGGAATCGGGGCATCGCGTCGTCCTGCCCCGACGCTCGCCGCCCTCGGCCGCCCAGATCAAAGCCGGGACCTCGGCCTGCCGGGCCCGTGACCGTACGAGGCTTCTGACCTGCAGTCTCGCCGAGGCGCGGCATGCTGCGCACCGCCTGCCGACGGCGATCATCCGATCTTTCTGCCCCCGAGGGCTGTGCTGGCGATTAATCATCAGGTAGGCTGGCTAAAAGTAACCACCGCGGCCGTCCGGCCGCCCGGACGAGATGGTCGCGATGATGCGGAAGCCCCTGTCGGTGAACGAGCGGATGGTCGTCGACCTCCTGCTCGAGCACCAGTCGGCCTCCCGGGCCATGATCAGCAAGGCGACGGGCCTGTCGAAGCCGTCGACCGGCGAGCTCGTCGTCAGGCTCATCGAGGCCGGGCTGGTCACTCCCGTCGGCGAGGTGTCGTCGGCCCAGCGGGGGCCGAACGCGGTGCACTTCCGCGCGGTGACCGACCTCTGCCACGTCGCCGGCGTCGAGATGCAGCCGGGCCGGTTCGTGCACGCCGTCGTGTCCGACCTCTCCGGGGCCGCGCTGGCCGACGTCCGCGTGCCGCAGCACGGTGACGATCCTGTCGAGACCGTGGCGGAGGCGGTCGCGGCCGCGTGCGCGGAGGCAGGCATCGACCCGTCCGACCTGTGGCAGGTGCTCGCGGGCACGCCCGGTGTCGTGAACCCCCAGGGAGACATGGACTTCGTCTCCGGGCACCCGGCGTGGCGCGCGGGGCAGCGCGACCGGCTCGCCGCACGGCTCGGGTGCCCCGTCGCGCTCGAGAACGACGTCAACCTCGCCGCCCTCGCCGAGGCGGAGAGCGGCAACGCGACCGGCGTCGAGAGCTTCACCCTCCTGCGCCTCGACGAGGGCATCGGCGCCTCGACGGTCGTCAACCGCACGCTGCTGCGCGGCGCGCACGGGTACGCGGGCGAGATCGGCCTCGCGCCGACGGCGGGCGGCGGCCGGCTCGGCTCGTCGTCGGCCGGCTTCCAGAGCTTCGTCGGTTCGGCGGCGCTCCAGGACGTGCTCGACCGGTGGGGACTCGCCGGCACCACGCCGGAGCAGGCGCTCCACGACGACGACCCGGGCGAGGCCCTCCGCGCGTTCCGCGGCGAGGCGGCGCGACGTGTCGCCGTCGTCGTCACCACGATCGCCACCGTCGTCGACCCGCACCGCGTCGTCCTCGCCGGGACGGTCGGCACGGCGGGGGGAGAGCGCTTCGCCGCGGAGGTCGAGGAGCTGCTCCGCGCGGAGTCCCCGCTGCGGACCGAGGTGGTGCCGTCCTCGCTCGGCCCCGGCGGTGTGGTCCGCGGCGCACTGACCCTCCTGCGCGAGGCCGCGCGGGAGTCCGTCTACGGGATCGGCGCGGTCGCCGCCCCCGTCCGGACCTGGCCGGAGCTGCGCGGGCCCTGACGAGACACCACCACGCACGACTCATCACGCACGACTCATCACGCACGACCCACCACGGCACGTCGCCCGAGAACGACCTCGAGCGACGGCACCGACCGCCACACCTGTGGATCACCACGGACCGCCTCCAGGTCCGGCCCACCGTCGGGTAGACACCTCACGAGGAACGGCTGAAAAGAATGAGCACTCACACCCTCACGTCCCGATCGCGCCGCCGCGGTCGCACGCTCACGAGCGGCGTCGCCGGCGTCGTCGTCGCCTCCCTCGCCCTGTCGGCGTGCGGTATCGGCGGCGGTTCCGGCGAGGTCGCCGCCAACGGCAAGCCCACCATGGCGGGCAGGTGCGAGCTGTCGGACGAGGTGACCTCCGACGAGCGGCTGTCGGGGGAGCCGTCGGGCGAGATCACCTTCCAGACCACGGCGCTCAAGCAGGACTTCAGCCCGTACTTCGAGAAGCTCATCGCGGCCTTCGAGGAGAAGTACCCGGAGGTCACGGTGAAGTGGCAGGACGACCCGGGCGACGCCGAGTTCACCCAGCGCCTCGTGACCAACGCGCAGTCGTGCGACCTGCCCGACGTCGTCAACCTCAACCAGACGACGGCCTACGCGCTCTACCGCGAGAACTTCCTGCTCGACCTCACCACCAAGGGCCCGGAGGACATCGGTGAGCCCTTCATCCCGTCGGTGTGGGAGTCGCAGAAGTTCCCCGGCGACGACGACCACTACGTCCTCCCGTGGTACTGGGGCCTGAACGGCCTGCAGACGTTCAACAAGGACCTCATGAAGGACGCCGGCCTCGACCCGGAGGCCCCGCCGTCGACCGTCATGGAGCAGCTCGACATGGCGAGCCAGATCGCCGAGAAGTCGGGCGGCGAGTACTACGCGTTCCCGGCGAACCCGTACACGCACGTGCCGAACGACTGGCAGCTCATGAACGCCGAGATCACGAACGCGGACGAGACCGAGTTCACGTTCGCGGACGACCCGAAGATCCAGGAGTGGCTGACGAAGTACGCCGAGCTGTACGCGGAAGGGGCGCTGCCGAAGGACACGCTGTCGAGCGACGTGGACGTCACGCAGCTCTACTCCGCCGGCGACGTCGTGTGGGGCTCCACCAACGCCTCGTTCCTGCGCTACGTGAAGGACACCAACGAGGCCACCTACGACGTCACCGGTGTCGGCACGCTGTTCGACGCCCGCGGCCACGCGTTCCAGGACGGGCAGCTCATCGGTGTCCCGTCGACGTCGAAGAACCCCGTCGCGGCTGTCGCCTTCGCGCAGTTCCTGCTGAGCCCGGAGTGGCAGACGGAGTTCGTGTCCAGCCCGCTGGTCTCCAACTTCCCCTCGACCGAGGAGTCCCTGGACATCCCCAAGTTCACGGACATCACCGGCGACTCGCCGCTCGACGAGGCCAACCGCCTGTCGGTCGAGGCGGCGACCGACGCCGAGAACGCCTTCATCTTCGCGTGGTCCGACGCCGTGCAGACGGCGGTCGTCTCCGAGCTCCAGCTCGCGATCTCGGGCAAGAAGCCTGCCGACGAGGCGCTCCAGGCCGCCGAGGACGCCGCGAACCGGATCCTCGAGCAGCAGGGCTGACCGATGGCGACCGACGTCTACGCGGGAACCCTGGCCCCCGGTGAGCCGGCGGCCAGGGCTACCCGGCCCAGCCGGACGCGCACCCGCCGTCCTCGTCCGTCCTCGGGCGCAGCGCTCTACCGGCCCTGGTGGACCCCGTGGCTGTGGGTCGCGCCCGCGATCATCGTCATCGGGGTGTTCGGGGTCTTCCCGTTCCTCAACACCATCCTGCTGTCCTTCACGGACGCCCGGCCGCTCGGCGGCGGCGGCGACTGGGTGGGCATGGACAACTACTCGCGCATGGTCGCGGACCCGGCCTTCTGGCTCGCGGTGCGCAACTCGGTGCTCTACGCGGTCGTCGCGGTCCCGCTGCTCGTCGTCCTGCCGCTGATGCTCGCGCAGCTCGTGTACAAGAAGGTCCCGGCCATCGGGTTCTTCCGGACGGCGTTCTACGCGCCCGTGGTCGCGTCGATGGTCGCGGTCGCGCTGGTGTGGCAGAACCTCGTCTCCGAGAGCGGGCCGATCAACACGGCGCTCCAGCAGGTCGGGATCATCGACTCCCCGATCCCCTTCCTGTCGGACACGACGCTGCTGCTCCTCACGGCCGTCGCGCTGACCGTCTGGAAGGGCCTCGGGTGGTACATGATCTTCTACCTCTCCGCCCTCGCCAGCGTGCCCAAGGACCTGTACGAGGCCGCGTCGCTCGACGGCGCCGGCACGTTCCGCCAGTTCGTCCACGTCACCGTCCCGGGCGTCCGCCTCACGATGCTGCTCGTCGGCATCATGTCGGGCATCGGCTCCCTGCGGGTGTTCACCGAGATCTACATCCTCGGCGGTGCGACGGGCGGCGTCGGCGGCCAGGCACGGACCTTGCCGTTCTACATCCGGGACGTCGCGCTCGACCCGATCTCGGGGAACGTCGGCTACGGCGCGGCGATCTCCGTCGCCCTGTTCGTCCTCACGATCGGTCTCGCGGTCGCGTCGCACAAGCTCGGCTCCAAGGAGGAGGACTGATGACCTGGTGGCGCACGCACGGCCGCACCCGCGCCCTCGTGACGCGGTACGTCCTCCTGCTGGTCGTGCTCGCGATCTCCGTGGGCCCGCTCCTGTGGCAGTTCTTCTCGTCGCTCAAGGGACCGCAGGACGCCCTGTACGGGAGCAGCGCGACCTTCTTCCCGGCGAACCCGACCTTCGCGGCCTACCAGACCGTGTTCGAGCAGGTGCCGATGGGCACGTACATCCGCAACAGCCTCATGATGTGCCTGCTCACGGTCTTCTCGCAGGTCGTCTTCCCGACGCTCGCGGGCTACATGCTGTCGCGCCAGGGGTGGCGCGGACGCGGCGTCTTCTACTGGGTGCTCATCATCTCGATGATGTTCCCGTTCGAGTCGATCATGGTCTCGCTGTACACCCAGATCACCGACCTCGGCCTCGACGACTCGTTCATCGGCGTCTGGCTGCCCGGCGCGATCTCGGCGGTCAACGTGCTCATCACGCGGGCCGCGTTCAGCGCCGTGCCGAACGAGGTCGAGGACGCCGCGATGCTCGACGGCGCCGGCGAGCTCCGCCGGTTCTGGAAGATCTACCTCCCTGCCGCACGGGGCGCGATGGTCGTCGTGGTCATCAACTCGTTCATCGCCGCATGGGACGACTTCCTGTGGCCGTTCATCGTGCTGCGGTCGGAAGAGCTGTACACCCTCTCCCTCGGCCTGTCGCGCCTCGCGGCCTCGTCCCTCTCGTACGACCCGCGCGTCACCATGGCCGGGTCCATCATCGCCATCGTGCCGATCCTCGTGCTCTTCGTCGCACTGCAGCGGTACTTCTTCAAGGGTGTGGAATCAGGAGCAGTGAAGTGACCTCGAACCCGGGCGTCGTCCAGGACGTCGCATCGCAGGCGGCCAAGGACGTCATCGTGCCCACGGCGGAACAGCTGCGCTGGCAGCAGCTCGAGGTGGGCATGTTCTTCCACTTCGGCATCAACACGTTCCACGCCAAGGAGTGGAGCGACGGCTCCCTGCCTGCGTCGTCGTTCGACCCGACCGAGCTCGACGCCGACGAGTGGGTGGCGCTGGCCGTGGCCGCGGGCGCGACGTACGTGGTGCTCACCGCGAAGCACCACGACGGGTTCTGCCTGTGGCCGACCGCCACCACCGACTACTCCGTCGCCTCGTCGCCGTGGCGCGACGGGAAGGGCGACGTGGTGGCCGAGGTCGCCGCGGCGTGCCGCGCCGCGGGGATCGGCCTCGGCCTGTACCTGTCCCCCTGGGACCGGAACCATCCGGCCTACCAGGACCCGGAGGCGTACGCCGACGTCTACGTCGCCCAGCTCACCGAGCTCTGCACGCGGTACGGGCCGCTCGTCGAGCTGTGGTTCGACGGCGCGGGCTCCGAGGGGTACTCCTACGACTGGGCGCGCATCATGGAGGTCGCGCACGCGCACCAGCCGCAGGCGATGGTGTTCAACATGGGTGCCCCGACGATCCGGTGGGTCGGCAACGAGGACGGGCTCGCGAGCGACCCCGTCGAGTACGTGGTGCACCACACGCAGATGAGCAACTACACGGTCGTCACGACGCAGTTCGCGGAGGCGCTCTACCTGCCCCCGGAGTGCGACGTGTCCGTACGCCGCGGCTGGTTCTGGGCCGAGGACGACGAGCCCAAGTCGCTGGAGCACCTGCTGGCGATCTACTACCGGTCCGTCGGCCTGGGCGCGAACCTGCTGCTCAACGTCCCGCCGGACCGTCGCGGGCGCATCGACCCGGCGGACGCCGCGGTGGTCACGGCGTTCGGTGACGAGGTCCGTGCGCGCTTCGGGGACCCCGTCACGGCAGCCGTCACCCGGACCGGGGACTCCACCTGGCGCGCCGACCTCGGCGACGAGCCCGTCGAGCTCGACCACGTCCTGCTCCGGGAGGACCTCACGACCGGCCAGCGGGTCACGCGTCACGAGGTCCGACTCGGCGAGACCGTGGTGGCCGAGGGCGGCACGGTCGGCGCGGGACGGCTGCACGTCGTCGACGCCCCCGCGTCGCGCGAGCTCGAGATCGAGCTGGAGGGCCCGGACGCCCGCCTCGGGGAGGTGCTGGTGTACCGGACCGGCCACCGGACCGTGCCGGTGGTGCCCGAGGGTTACAGCGCGCCGACCGACTACCCGGAGGACTGAGCACGTGCACGACCGGAGCCCTCAGGGCTCGAACGCGGACGGGACGGTCAACCGCACGGACCTGGACGGTCCGGGGTGGACCGTGCGGCTGGGCGGAGATCTCCCCGCGGGCGCCGACGGACCCTCCGGCGACGTCGTCGCCCGTCTGCGCGACGGGATCCCGGCGTCGGTCCCGGGATGCGTCCACGACGACCTGCTCGCTGCGGGGGTCATCGCCGACCCGTACGTCGACGACAACGCCACCGCGGTGCGCTGGGTGGGCGAGAGCGACTGGGTCTACGAGGCCGAGGTGGAGCTGGCAGATGCCGTCACGGCGGGCCGGGTCGAGCTCGTCCTCGACGGCATCGCGACCGTCGCCACGGTCCGCGTCAACGGCCAGGTCGCCGCGGGCACGGCGAACATGCACCGCTCGTACTCCGTCGACGTGTCGGCGCTCGTCCACCCCGGCGTGAACCGGCTCGCCGTCGAGCTCACCTCGGCCGCGCGAGCGATGCTCGCCGCAGACGACGGCACCCTTCCGTACGACTGGGCATACCCGTACAACCGGTTGCGCGTCATGGCGTCGAGCGTGGGGTGGGACTGGGCGCCGCCGCTGGTCTCGGCCGGTCTGTGGCGCCCGGCTCGGCTCGAGGCGTGGACCGGCGCGCGGCTACGGTCGCACGCGCGCGGCGAGGTCTCGGCGGACCTCGCCGTGCGCCGGGTCGTGATCGCCGTCGAGCTCGACGGGGAGGACGGCGACGTCGCCACGGGAGAGGTCGAGATCGGCTTCGGCGAGCATCGGTCGCGGCACGTGGTGACCGGTCGCGACGAGATCGTCCTCGACGTGCCGGACGCCGGGCTGTGGTGGCCGCGCGGGTACGGCGACCCGACGCTCCACGACGTCACCGTCGCGCTCGTCGGGACGGGCCAGCAGCAGGTTCACAGGGTCGGGCTGCGGCACGTCGACCTCGACACGACGCCCGACGAGGCAGGGCGCCGGTTCGTCGTCGTGGTCAACGGGCGCGAGGTCTTCGCGCTCGGTGCGAACTGGATACCCGACGAGCTGCTGGTCTCGCGCATGACGGCCGGGCGCTACGCGGAGCGCGTGGAGCAGGCGGTCGCGGCGAACATGAACATGCTGCGGGTGTGGGGCGGCGGTGTCTACGAGGACGACGCGTTCTACGCGGCCTGCGACGCCGCGGGGATGCTGGTCTGGCAGGACTTCGCGTTCGCGTGCGCCGCGTACCCCGAGGAGGAGCCGCTGTACTCCGAGGTCGAGGCGGAGGCGCGCGAGCAGGTGCGCCGTCTGGCCTCGCACCCGAGCGTCGTCGTCTGGAACGGGTCCAACGAGAATCTCCAGGGATGGAGCGACTGGGGCTGGCCCGACCGCGTGGGGACCCGCACGTGGGGCGAGGGGTACTACCGCGAGCTCCTTCCGCGCGTCGTCGCGGCCGAGGCCCCGGGGACCCCGTACGTGCCGTCGAGCCCGTTCTCCTCGACCGACGGTGTCGGGCCGAACGTCGACGGGGAGGGCACGAGCCACCTCTGGGACCAGTGGAACCTGTACGACTACACGACGTACCGCCACCACGTCCCCCGCTTCGCCGCCGAGCTCGGCTTCCAGGCCCCGCCCACGTGGGCGACCCTCTCGGCCGCGCTCACGCAGCGCCCGGTCGACGTGCGGGGTGACTCCCTCGCGACCCGCCAGCGGCAGGTGTGCGGGATGCGGCACCTCGTGCGCCGGCTCGACGGGCACGTTCCCGACCCCGACCGCCTGCTCGACGACGTCGACGACTGGTCCTGGGCGACCCAGCTCAACCAGGCCGATGCCCTGCGCACCGCCGCCGACCACCTGCGCGGATCGTGGCCGCGCACCGCCGGCATGCTCGTGTGGCAACTCAACGACGCGTGGCCGGGGATCTCCTGGTCCGTCGTCGACCACGGTGGGCGGCCCAAGCCGGGCTGGCACGCGCTGCGCCGGGCGTACGCGCCGCGCACCCTCTCGATCCAGCCGCACGACGGCGCGCCCCAGGTCGTCCTCGTCAACGACACGGACGCGCCGTGGCAGGCGCGCGTCGTCGTGCGGCGGGTGCACGTCGTGGGCGGCCCGCTCGGCGCGCCGGCGGAGGTGGAGCAGACCGTCGAGGTCGCGCCCCGCTCGGTCGCGCGGTGGGACGTGCCGCCGCGGGCCGCGCTCGCCGGCGCGCGCCGCGACGAGGTGCTCGTGGCGGACTGCGACGGCCTGCGCGCGTGGTCTGCGCTGTGTCGCGAGGACGGCGTGCGCTGGGCCCGGCCGGCCCCGGCGGTCGAGGCCGAGAGGACCCCGCGCGGTTGGCGCGTACGGATCACGGCGGACGTCGTGACCTGCGACGTCGCCCTTCTCGTCGACCGGCTCGACCCGACGGCGCGGGTCGACGACCTGCTGACCCTTCTGCTTCCCGGCGAGACCGTCGAGCTCCACGTGACCGGCGCCGAGGCCGCCGACCCGGCGGCGTTCGGCGCACGCCCCGTACTGAGGACGAGGAACGACCTGTGGCACCGATGACGCACGAGGCGCCGGCACCCCGCGTGCACGGCGCCGGGACCGATCCCGCGCGACGACGCGCCGCCGAGGTGATGGCGGGCATGTCCCTGCACGAGCGGGTCGGCCAGCTCAACCAGCGTCTGCTCGGTTGGCAGGCCGTCGAGCGCACCGCCCAGGGGGCGTGGCGCACCACTGACGTGCTGCGCGAGGAGGTCGACCGCTGGGGCGGGCTCGGTGCGCTGTACGGGCTCTTCCGCGCCGACGCGTGGTCGGGGCGGGGCTGGGCCGACGGGATCCGGCCGGAGGAGCGGGCCGAGGTGGCCGCGCTCGTCGTGGACGAGGTGCGCGCCGCGTCCGGGCAGGACGTCGGGCCCCTGCTCGTCGAAGAGGCCCCGCACGGGCACCAGGCGCTCGGCGCCGAGCTGCTGCCCGTGAACCTGGCCGTGGGCGCCACGTGGGACGACGAGCTGTACCGGCAGGCATCCGCGTCCGTCGCCACGTCGCTGCGTGCCGACGGCGTGCATCTCGCGCTGCTGTCCACCTTGGACCTGCTCCAGGACCCCCGCTGGGGCCGCTCCGAGGAGTGCTACGGCGAGGTCCCTGCGCTGGCGGCACGGATGACCGAGGCCGCAGTCGTGGGGATGCAGGGGCGGGACCGCTCACGCCTGGCCGACGGCACCGGCGTCGGCGTCGTCCTCAAGCACTTCGCTGCGCAGGGGGCCGGCACCGGCGGCCGGAACGGGCACTCGGCAGCGCTGGGCCCGCGGGACCTCGCCGAGCTGCACCTGCCCGCCGCGCGAGCGGGCGTCGCGGCCGGGGCACTCGGGCTCATGGCCGCGTACAACGACGTCGACGGCGTCCCGTGCGTCGCGAACCGTGCCCTCCTGACGGACCTCCTCCGGGGGGAGTGGGGCTTCGACGGCCTGGTCATGGCCGACGGGCTCGCCGTCGACCGGATCGTCGAGCAGGTCGGGGACCCGGTGGCCGCGGCCGCCACGGCACTGCACGCGGGCGTCGACCTGTCGCTGTGGGACCGGTCGTTCACGATGCTCGAGGAGGCGGTGGCTCAGTCGCCCGACCTTCTGGCGCGCGCGGTGGACGAGGCCTGCCTGCGCGTGCTCACGGTCAAGGCGCGGGCGGGCCTCCTGGGCCCCGTCGACGACGTGCGACCGGCTCCGGCGGAACCTCCGGAGGGGCGGCCGACCGACCGTCCGGCCACCGGCGACCTCTCCCTCGCGATCGCCGCCCGCTCCGTCGTCCTGCTGCGCAACGAGCCTGCCGCGGGCGCGGACCGTCCGGCGCTGCCCGTCGCCCCCGGGGGGCGGTGGGTCGTCACGGGTCCGCGCGCCGACGACGTCGAC
This sequence comes from Isoptericola sp. NPDC057391, assembly GCF_042668085.1. Classification (NCBI taxonomy): domain Bacteria; kingdom Bacillati; phylum Actinomycetota; class Actinomycetes; order Micrococcales; family Promicromonosporaceae; genus Isoptericola; species Isoptericola sp. NPDC057391. Next base: position 54,835 of record NZ_JBHVBO010000003.1, read on the forward strand.
GCCATGCTCGGCGACTACGTCGCCCCGCTCGCCCCGGACCGCCGGGTGTCGGTCGCGGACGCCCTGGTGGCGTCGGCCGGGGCGCGCGGCGCGGTGGTCGAGCGCGCGGATGCCGACGACACCGCCGCGGTCGCCGCGGCGGACGGGGTCGTCGTCGTGCTTGGTGGTTCGAGCCATCGCGCCTACACCGACGAGTTCGCGGACAACGGCGCGAACGCCGGCCAGACCGCCGCGGACTGCGGGGAGGGTGTCGACATCGCGTCCCCGGTACTGCCCGCCGGGCAGGTCGAGACGCTCGTCGCGGTGCGCGCGGCGGCGCGCGGCCCCGTCGTCGCCGTCGTCCTGGCAGGCCGCCCGTACGTGCTCACGGACGTCGTCGCGCACGCCGACGCCGTCCTGCTCGCCTTCTACCCGGGCCCGGGCGGGGGGCGCGTGATCGCCGACCTGCTGCTCGGCGTGCGCCAGCCCGTCGGCCACCTGCCGGTGATGCTGCCCTCGCACCCGGGCGCCATCCCGGTACGCGACGACGAGCGGATGCCCGCCGAGGGCGTCTACCGCGACGTCCCGCAGCCGGTGCTGGCGCGCGTCGGGGACGGGACCGGCTACGGCGGTCTCGACGTCCGCGGGGTCCGGCTCAGGGTGGACGGCGAGGACCTGGTGGTCGAGGCCGACGTCCGTGCCGCCGCGGGGGACTGGGACGGCGAGGGGCTGTTGCTCGTCCGGTCACGGCGGGTGGGCGGCCTGGACTGGGCACGCACCGTCGTCGTGGGGTGGGAGCGCGTGAGCGTCGCGTCAGGTGACGGGTCGCGGGCCTGTGTGCGCGTCCCGTGCGACGACATCCTCCGCCCTGACCTGCCCCTGGCGGTCCTCGGGGCCCGGCGGGCGCGCGTCGAGGTGGCTCTCGCCGGGCGGCGGTGGTCGTTCGACCTCGTGCAGGACGGCGCCGGGGAGGTGACCGTCGATGGGGCTCGAGCCTGACGACGTCACCCTCGGTCGCGTCCGGCGCTTCGTCGACGAGCGGCTCACCCCGGCGCTGGACGCCGCGAGCGCGCCGATCACCGTGACGGCCTGGTCGCAGCCAGGTGAGCCCGTGCGCCCCGACGTCGTCCTGGCCCTGCCGGACGACGCGTTCCACCCCGTGTCCCCGGGCGATCCCTGGGGCGAGCCGTGGTCGACGACGTGGCTGCGGCTGCGCGGCGAGGTGCCCGCCGCGTGGGCGGGCGAGGAGGCGCGCGTCGACCTGGAGGTCGACCTCGGGTTCACCCGCGACACCCCCGGCTTCCAGGCCGAGGGCACGGCGCGCGCGCACGACGGCCGGGTGCTCAAGGGCATCTCGCCGTACAACCGGCGCGTGCCCCTCTCGCTCCTCCTGCGCGTGGACCGCACCGGTGGGGAGGCGTGGGCCGCCGGCGAGGCGGCGCTGCCCGTGGACGTGTGGGTGGAGGCCGCGGCCAACCCGGTCATGGACCCGGACTTCACCTTCGCTCCCACGCCGCTCGGCGACCCCGCGACGCTGCCCGCCGTCCCCCAGTACGCGTGGGGCGAGATCGGCCTGCGACTGCGGGACGAGGCCACGTGGGGTCTGTGGCGGGACGTCCGCATCCTGCGCGAGCAGCTCGAGGTGCTGCCCGGTCCCGGGCTGCGTCGCGGCCGGGTCCTGCGGGCGCTGGCGCGCATGCTCGACGTCGCCCAGATCGCCACGCCCGAGGCGCTCCGTGCGTCGGCCCCCGCGGCGCGCGCGGAGCTCGCCGGAGTGCTGGCGGAGGGCAACGGGGACGGTGGGCACGAGGTGGTGGCCGTCGGTCACGCGCACATCGACTCCGCGTGGCTGTGGCCCTTCCGGGAGACGCGCCGGAAGGTCGTGCGGACGTACTCCAACGCCCTCGCGCTGCTGGAGGAGTACCCCGAGACGACGTTCGTGACCTCCTCCGCTCAGCACCTCGCGTGGGTGCAGGAGAGCGAGCCGGAGCTGTTCGAGCGGATCCGGTCGGCCGTCGACGCGGGCCGGTTCGTCCCGGTCGGCGGGATGTGGGTCGAGTCCGACACCATGCTGCTGTCGGGGGAGTCCATGGCGCGCCAGCTCCTGGAGGGGACCACCTGGTTCTCCGACGAGCTCGGGGTGCGTTGCCGCGAGGTGTGGCTGCCTGACTCGTTCGGCTACTCCGCCGCGCTGCCGCAGATCTTCCGCGCTGCGGGCATGCGCCGATTCCTGTCGCAGAAGATGTCGTGGAACGACACCAACCGGATGCCGCACCACACGTTCGCCTGGGAGGGGATCGACGGCTCGCGCGTGCTCGCGCACTTCCCGCCGGTCGACAACTACAACAGCGATCTCACCCCGCGCCAGCTCGCGCACGCGGAGGCGAACGTCGCGGACTCCGACACGGTGTCCGCGGAGCTCTCGCTCGCACCGAGCGGGTGGGGCGACGGCGGAGGCGGCCCGACGCGCGAGCACGCCGAGACGGCGCGGCGCGTGCGTGACCTCGCCGGTTCGGCGCGCGTGGCCTGGGGTACCCCCGCGGACTTCTTCTCCCGGTCGGAGGCGCTCGCCGCCGCCGCGCGCGAGCGGGGCGAGACGGTGCCCGTGTGGGTGGGCGAGATGCCGCTCGAGCTGCACCGCGGCGTGTCCACGTCGCAGCAGCGGCTCAAGGCCGACAACAGGCGGAGCGAGTCCGCGCTGCGGGAGGCCGAGCTGTGGTGCGCGACGGCGACACGGCGCACAGGAGCCGCCTACCCGCTCGACGAGCTGCGCGGCCTGTGGCGCACCGTGCTGGTGCACCAGTTCCACGACGTCCTGCCCGGCTCGTCCATCGCCTGGGTGTACCAGGACGCGGCGCGCGACCACGAGCGGGTCCAGCGGCGGTGCGCCGAGCTGGTCGCGGGTGCGCTGGACGTTCTCGCCGGTGCAGGGCCGCTGGACGCTCCGGCGGCCGGCCGGGACGAGCTGTGGGCGAACCCGAGCCCCGTCGTCCTCGACGGGATCCAGCCGATGTCGGTGGGCCCGCGTCGCGCGGCAGGGTCTTCGCGCGTCCAGGCGATCGGCGCGACCTGGGCCCTCCAGGACGACGCGCTGCGGGTCGTCGTCGACGGCGCCGGTCACGTGGTCTCGTTCGTCGATCTCGCGACCGGGCGTGACGCCGTCGCCGCGGCAGGGCCGGCCAACGTCGCGCGTCTGTTCCGCGACCTGCCCAACCGTTGGGACGCGTGGGACATCGACGCGCACGCGCACCGCGTGCCCCGGGACGTCCCCGAGGCCCGCGTCGTGGTCGAGGACGGCGCGATCGTCGTCGAGCGCGTGCTCGGGCCAGGTGGCAGCACCCTGGTGCAGCGGCTCGGGCTCGTGGACGGCGCGCTCGAGGTCACGACGGCCGTGGACTGGAACGAGCGCGAGGAGCTGCTCGTGCTGTCGTGGCCGCTCGACCTGCGTGCCCACGAGGTCGCGGCCGAGACGCAGTTCGGCCACGTCCGCCGCCCCACGCACCGCAACACGAGCTGGCAGTCGGCGCGGTTCGTCGACGTCGCCCACCGCTGGGTCCACCTCGGGGACGCCGGCTTCGGTGTCGGCATCGCCAACCGCACGACCCAGGGGTATGACGTGGCGAGCGAGGTCCGCCCCGACGGCGGGACCACGACGACGGTGAACCTGCACCTGCTGCGAGGGCCGCGGTATCCCGACCCCGGGGCAGACCTCGGCCGGCACACGTTCGTCCACCGCGTACGTCCCGGGGCGAACGTCGCCGACGCCGTCCGGGACGGCTATGCCCTGTCGCTCCCGCCCCGCCAGGTGTCGTCCGGGCGCGCAGCCGTCGAGCCCCTGGTGCGGGTCGACGGGCCGGGCCTGCTCGTGGAGTCGGTCAAGCTCGCGCACGACGGGAGCGGGGACCTGGTCGTCCGGCTGTACGAGCCGCACGGCGCACAGGCGAGCGTCGGGGTCACGTTCGACGGGCGCGGGACGGTCGCACGCGTCGACCTGCTCGAGGAGCCGCTCGGGGACGAGGCCGACGGCTGCCGCCGCTTCGAGGCATGGGCGGCGGACGACGCGTGCGGTGCCGTGCTGGTCGTGCGGCCCTTCGGGATCGTCACCCTCCGGGTGATGGAGGTGGAGGCCTGAGATGGACACGAAGGGAATCACCATGACGACGAGGTCACGACGGGGCGTTCCGGGTACCACGGTCGGTATCGACATGGGCGGCACGATGATCCGCGGAGGGTTGGTCGGCCCGGACGGTTCCCTCCGAGGCGTCGTGCGCCGACCCCTGCCCGACAGCCCCGAGGCTCGGCACGCCGCGGTGCTCGAACTGGCACGAGACCTCGGCCAGGACGCCTCCGCCGTCGGTGTCGCGGTCGCCGGGGTGATCGACGATGGTCGCCTCCTGCTCAGCGCGAACGTGGGCCTCGGAGACATCGACCTGCGTGCCGATCTCGTCGAGTCCACGGGGCTGCCCTCCGAGGTGATCAACGACGCGCAGGCCGCCGCTCTTGCCGAGGTCCACGGGAGCTCGGCGCAAGGCCTCGTTCTCGTCGTCACCGTCGGTACCGGGATCGGTGGCGCGGTCGTCCTGGACGGCAAGCTCGTCCGAGGGCGCGGCTTCGCCGGCGAGATCGGCCACGTGGTGGTGGACCGCGGCGGCCTCTCCTGCGGGTGTGGCGCTGCTGGATGTTGGGAGGGTCTGGCGTCCGGGGAAGCGCTGCGCCGCGCCGCCGAGCGGGTACTGCCGGGACCGGATCGCACGGTCGACCGCCTCGTCGCCGCCGCCGACTCGGGTGAGCCGACGGCTGTCGGCGCCTTGATGGAGGCCGCGGAGGCCTTCGCCGACGGGCTCGACGGCATGTGCGCGGTCCTCGCACCGCACCGCATCGTGCTGGGGGGCGGCGTGTTCGCCCGTGGTGGACTCGTCGCCGACGTCTATCGCTCCCAGGCCGCCACGAGGCGCTGGGTCCGAGGGGCGGAGATCACCATGGCGGTCCGGGGCGACCATGCCGGTCTGCTCGGAGCCGGGCTGGCGGCCCGTGAGCTCGTGGCCGGCCCGCCGACGGGCATCCTCGCCACACTCTGATCCTCGCCACACTCTGCCCAGGAAGACGCACCATGGCTCAGCACACGACTCCTCGTCTCGATCCGGCGATCGAGACGACGCTGCGGACGGCGGCCGACCGCGTCCGGCGCGTCGCCGGAGACCGCATCGGGACGATGGTCGACGATGCGTTGCGCCGCACCCTGACCGACACCATGACCGTCGGAGCGGACGGCAGCACGTTCGTCATCACGGGCGACATCCCCGCGATGTGGTTGCGTGACTCGACCGTCCAGCTCACGCCCTACCTGAGATTCCTCGCCGACTGCTCACCGCTGGCGACCCTCGTGGCCGGTGTCGTGCGGCGCCAGTTCGCGTGCCTGGACCACGACTCGTACGCCAACGCGTTCAACGACGGCCCTACCGGGGCGCGGTACGACCCTGACGACCTCTGCGACGACCCGCACGTGTGGGAGCAGAAGTACGAGGTCGACAGCCTGGCGTACCCGGTGACGCTCGCGCATCGACTCTGGCGGGCCGACCCGGACCAGGGGGCGCGGATCTTCGACGAACGCGCTCACCGGGTCCTCCGGGTGGTCGTCGACCAGCTGCGCACCGAGCAGCGGCACGACAGCTCTCCCTACCGGTTCGCCCGCGACACCACGGTCCCCACGGAGACGCTCGCACGTGGCGGTCGAGGAACGCCGGTGGGATTCACCGGGATGACGTGGAGCGCGTTCCGCCCGTCGGACGACGCCTGCACGTACGGCTACAACGTGCCGGCCAACCTGTTCGCCGCACAGGCGCTCCTCGACCTGGCGGCGATCGCGGACGAGGTCTACGCCGACACCGTCCTCGCGCACGACGCGCGTGTCCTCTCCAGCGAGCTGGTCGACGGAGTCGCGACGCACGGCGTCGTGACGTCTCCGGGTGGCGACGAGCAGATCTATGCCTACGAGGTCGACGGTCTCGGCGGCGTCCTGTGCATGGACGACGCCAACACCCCGTCGCTCCTGTCACTACCCCTCGTCGCACCGGACGTGATCGACGACGAGGTGTGGGAGGCGACACGCAGGTTCGCGCTCAGCCCTGCCAACCCGTACTTCTTCGCCGGGACACTCGTGAGCGGCATCGGCAGCCCGCACACGGAACGAGGCTACGTCTGGCCCATCGCCCTCGCCGTGGAAGGGCTGACCGGCGCGCCCGACGACCGCAGGCGTCTGCTCGAGCAGATCGCCCGGGCGGACGGCGGCACGGGGCAGATCCACGAGAGCTTCGATCCCTCCGACCCGACGCAGTACTCACGGCCCTGGTTCTCCTGGGCCGACTCGATGTTCTGCGAGCTCGCGCTCGCGGTGGTCGACGACGTCTCGTCCTGAGACCTGATGCACCGACGGCCCATGGCGCGTCGTCGGTGCGAACGAGCTACTCGCCCGTCCGCGCGGATCACGCGTCGCCATCGGGCTGGCCCCGGGTCAGTGAGACGTTCGGCTGTCGGGACACCATTCCGGCCGGCGTCGGGTCGGCGGATCGATGCTCAGAGCGGCGCGGTCATTCCTCGGCGTCGGGCGCGTCGGCAGGGACGAGAGGCAGCGTCTCCTCGACGTCGAGGAGGTGCGCGGCCATGCGCACGCGCGCGGCCTCGGCGTCGCCGGCGGCCAGGGCGCGCCAGACGGCCTCGTGGTCGCGCTGGGTGCGCTCCTCGGCGCCCTCCTCGTGGCGGCCGCGCCACAGGCGTTCGCGGAAGGTGCGGCCGGCGATCGCCTCGACGAGGGCGGTGATGACGGGGTTGCCGCCCTGGTCGGCGACGATGCGGTGGAAGGCAGTATCGGCCTCGATGAACGCGGCGTGGTCGACGTCGTCCTGCGCGAGGGTGCTCGCCGCCTGCTCGAGGACGGCGCGGGCCTCCTCGAGGGCCTCGGGCGTGATGCGGTGGGCGGCGAGACCTGCGGCCTCGGTCTCCAGCACCCGCCGGACGGCGTGGAACGGTCGGGCGCTGGTGTCGCCGTGCAGGTCCACGACGAACTGCAGCGACGACATGAGCCGCGCGGGGTCGAGGCTGGTCACGTAGGTGCCGTCGCCCTGCCGGGTGTCGAGGACGCCGAGCACGGTGAGGGCGCGGACGCCTTCGCGCAGCGAGCCGCGGGAGACGCCGAGCCGGTCGGCGAGGTCCTTCTCCACGGGGAGCCGGTCACCGGGGCCGAGCTCGCCGCCGGTGATCATTCTGCGGACGCCGGCGACGACCTCATCGGTGCGGGACATGCCCTGGATTATGGCCCAGTTCGCGCCCGGATGCACCGATTCCTCCGATGAATCCGGGCGAACCCCGTGCGGGGCGCCGCCGAGGTCCGTAGCCTGGCGCGATGGTGGACCTCACGCTGGACCGGCTGCTGGACCTGGAGCGCCAGGGGTGGGACGCCCTGTGCCGGAGCACCGGGGGCGCGTTCTACGGCGAGCTCATGACGCCGGCGGCGCTCATGGTGCTCGTGGACGGCTCCGTGCTCGACCGCGACGCCGTCGTCGCCTCGCTCGACGGTGCCCCGGCGTGGGACTCCTACGAGCTGCACGACGCGCGCCGCGTGGGCCTCGGCGACGGTGCCGCCGCGCTCGTCTACCGCGCGCGGGCCGTGCGCGGCGACGACCCGCCGTTCGTCGCGCTCATGGCGAGCACGTACGTCGTCGTCGACGACGAGCCGCGCCTGGCGCTGTACCAGCAGACGTCGCTGTGAGCGGGCGTCCGGCCCTGTCTCCCGAGGGGAACAGGGCCGAACGCCCGCTCACGGCGCGGGGGGGACGTCAGGCGGGGACGATCAGCCCGGCGGTCTGGGTGCGGGCGCGCTCGAGGCGGGCGGCGACGTCCTGCCAGTTGGCGATGTTCCACACGGCCTTGACGTAGTCGGCCTTGACGTTGAGGTAGTCGAGGTAGAAGGCGTGCTCCCACATGTCCAGCATGAACAGCGGGGTGATGCCGACGGGGACGTTGGCCTGCTGGTCGAAGAGCTGGAAGATGGCGAGGCGCTGGCCGATGGAGTCCCAGCCGAGCACGGCCCAGCCGGAGCCCTGGATGCCGGTGGCGACGGCGGTGAACTGGGCCTGGAACTTCTCGAAGGAGCCGAAGGTGTCCTTGACGGCCTCGGCGAGCTCGCCCTCGGGCTGGCCGCCGCCGGTGGGGGACAGGTTGTTCCAGAACACGGTGTGGTTGGTGTGGCCGCCGAGGTTGAACGCGAGGTTCTTCTCGTGCAGGTTCACCGCGGCGTTGTCGCCGGACTCGCGGGCCTCGGCGAGCTTCTCCAGGGCGGTGTTGGCGCCGGTGACGTAGGCGGCGTGGTGCTTGTCGTGGTGCAGCTCCATGATCTTGCCGCTGATGTGCGGCTCGAGGGCGCTGTAGTCGTACGGCAGGTCGGGCAGGGTGTAGACGGACATCTCGTCCCCTTCGTCGTCGCGGATGTCGTTGCTGGTCACGCTACGACCTGAACCCTTGTTGAGGTCAACGTGTTCCGGCCAACGTGTCCCAGGTCACCACCCTCACGCCCACTCGGCGCCGTCGGGGAAGCGGAACCGTGCGACGGACTCCGGGCGCATCTGCGTGGAGTAGCCGGGCGCGGTCGGCACGACGTACGACACGCCCTCGCCGGCGTCCTTCACGACGCACGGGTCGGTGAAGTGCTCGTGCAGGTGGTCGACGAACTCGGTGATCCGCCCGTCCAGCGAGCCGGACACGGCGACGTAGTCGAGCACGGACACGTGCTGCACCATCTCGCACAGGCCGACGCCGCCGGCGTGGGGGCAGACGGGGACGCCGAACTTGGCGGCGAGCAGCAGCACCGCGACGATCTCGTTGATGCTGGCGAGCCTGCCGGTGTCGAGCTGGCAGTAGTCGGTCGCCCGGGCCTGGAAGAGCTGCTTGAACATCACGCGGTTGTGGCAGTGCTCGCCCGTGGCGACGCGCACGGGGGCGACGCCCTCGCGCACGGCGGCGTGGCCGAGGACGTCGTCGGGCGACGTGGGCTCCTCGATCCACAGCGGGTCGAACCGCTGCAGCGCGCGCACCCACTCGATCGCCTGGGGCACGTCCCACACCTGGTTGGCGTCGATCATCAGCGTGAGGTCGGGGCCGAGCTCCTCGCGCGCGATGCCGAGCCGGCGGACGTCGTCCTCGAGCCGCGCGCCGACCTTGAGCTTCACGTGCCGGTAGCCCGCCTCCACGGCCTCGCGGGTGAGGCGGCGCAGCTTCGCGTCGTCGTAGCCGAGCCAGCCGGCCGACGTCGTGTACGCGGGGTAGCCGCGGCGCTCCAGGTGGGCGATCCGCTCGGCCTTGCCGGGCGCGGCGGTGCGCAGGATCTCCAGCGCCTCGTCGCGGGTGAGCGCGTCCGAGAGGTAGCGCAGGTCGGCGACGTCCACGAGCTGCTCGGGCGTCATGTCCGCGAGCAGCCGCCACACGGGCTTGCCGGCGCGGCGCCCGGCGAGGTCCCACGCGGCGTTGAGCACGGCCGCCAGCGACAGGTGCACCACGCCCTTCTCGGGGCCGAGCCAGCGAAGCTGGCTGTCGGCGGTGAGGTCGCGGTACGTGGCGCCCATGTCGCCCACGACGTCGTCGACGTCGCGCCCCACGAGCCGGTCCGCCTGGTGCCGCGCGGCCAGGGCGACCACGTCCGTGCCGCGACCGATGGTGAAGGTGAGGCCGTGACCGGCCAACGGCTCGCCCGCGGCGTCGGTGCCGTCGGTGCGCAGGACGACGTAGACGGCCGAGTAGTCGGCGTCGGCGTTCATCGCGTCCGACCCGTCGGCCGTGCGCGAGGTGGGGAAGCGGACGTCGGTGATCTCGACGTCGGTGATGGTGGGCATGCGCACCTCTTCGTGGCGACTCGGGCGGAAAGATCGGATGACTGCTCCCTACCGTAGCCGCGTGCGGTCGTGACCGACAAGAAGATGCTGGCGCCGAGGGGTGAGAGGTCCGAGGAATGCCGCATAGGCTCGGTGCGCTCACGAGAAGTCACCGACGACGAATGGAGAGCGATGACGGAGCGGACGAGACGAGCCCTCGTCGTGCGCGGCGGCTGGGACGGTCACTCCCCGGAGGCCGCGACGGACCTGTTCCTGCCGTTCCTGCGCGAGCAGGGGTTCGAGGTGCGGGTCGAGACGGACAACGAGGTGTACGCGGACGCCGACACGATGGCGGCGACCGACCTGGTGCTGCAGTGCGTGACGATGTCGCAGATCAGCGGGCCCGCGCTGCACGGGCTGCGTGCGGCCGTCGAGGCGGGCACCGGCCTGGCGGGGTGGCACGGCGGGATCGCCGACTCCTACCGGGCCAGCTCGGACTACCTGCAGCTGGTGGGCGGCCAGTTCGCCACCCACCCGGGCAAGGAGCCGCACCTGCGCGTGGGCGACGGCTCCGACAACTTCCTGCGGCACACGATCGAGTTCACCGACCTCGGCCGGGAGCACCCGGTCACCGCGGGCCTGGACGACGTCGAGCTGGAGACCGAGCAGTACTGGGTGCTGCACGACGACCTCATCGACGTCCTCGCCACCACCACGCACCCGGCGCCGGAGTGGCACCCGTGGCGCCGCCCGGTGGCGTCGCCCGCGGTGTGGACCCGGCTGTGGGGCGCGGGGCGCGTGTTCGTCGCGACGCCGGGGCACTCCGTGGACGTGCTGGAGAACCCGACCGTCCGCACCATCGTCGAGAGGGGGCTGCTGTGGGCGAGCCGGTGAGTGGCGACGTGGCGGGGATCGGGATCGTGGGCCTGGGCGTCATCTCGCGCCAGTACCTGGACACGCTGGCCGGGCACCCGCGGGCGCGGGTCGCGGCGGTGACGGACCTGGACCGCGCGCGGGCGGAGGCCGTCGCGGCCGAGCTGCCCGGCGCCCGCGTGGCCGCGGACCTGGACGCGCTGGTCGCGTCCGACGACGTGCAGGTCGTCCTGGACCTCACGACGCCCGGCGTGCACGCGCACGTCGCGAAGGCGTGCGCGGCGGCCGGCGTCGACCGCTACGGCGAGAAGCCGCTCGCGGCGGACCTGGCGACGTCGCGCGAGGTGATGGCCGCCGCTGCGGCGGCGGGCACGCGCGTGGGCTGCGCCCCCGACACGGTGCTCGGCACGGGCGTGCAGACGGCGCGGGCCGCCGTCGAGGACGGCCGGATCGGTACGCCGACGGCCGCCGTCGCGACGTGGGTCTCGCCGGGGCACGAGGCCTGGCACCCGAACCCTGACTTCTACTACGCGCCGGGCGGCGGGCCGCTGCTCGACATGGGCCCGTACTACCTCACGAGCCTGGTGCAGATCCTGGGGCCGGTGGCGTGGGTGCAGGGCGCGGCGTCGCGGTCGCGGGACGAGCGCACCATCGGCTCCGGCCCGCGGGCGGGGGAGCGCGTGCCGGTCGAGGTGGCGACGCACGTCACCGGCGTGCTCGGCCACGCGTGCGGCGCCCTGTCCACGGTGACGGTGAGCTTCGACGCCGTCGGCTCGCACGCCCGCCCGATCGAGGTGCACGGCACGGCGGGCTCGCTCGTCGTGCCCGACCCCAACCGGTTCGACGGCGACGTCGAGCTGCGGTCCCTCGGCGCCACGGAGTGGGAGGTGCTGCCTCCCAGCGCCGGCTTCGAGGGCGCCGGCCGCGGCGTCGGGCTGCTGGAGATGGTCGGCGCGGCGGGGCTCGGCGCGGCCGCGGCGGCCCCGCGCGCCGGCGGCGACGTCGGCCTGCACGTCATGGAGGTCATGACCGGCCTGCTCGACTCCGCGGAGTCCGGCCGGCGGGTGGCGATGACCACCGCACCCGAGGTGCCGCCTCTCGTGCCGCTCACGCCGTCGGCCGTCTGGCACGGCTGACCTTCGAGAACGCGATCTGTCGCGTCATCCGGCCGGATGACGCGACAGATCGCGTGGTGGAAGGGCGACGGGTTAGCTCGCCGGCGC
>NZ_JBHVBO010000004.1:0-66303 GCF_042668085.1 Isoptericola sp. NPDC057391
CTCCAGGGCCGACGTGGGGAGCGTCGACGGCCGCGGCCGCGCCTCGGCGCCGCCCTCGTCGTCGGCCGGCGGCGTCGGGATGCCGGGGGTACCGGGCACCCCGCCGAAGCCCTTGGCGATCGAGCCGAGCGCGGCGGTGAACTCCGTGGGCACGACCCACAGCTTCGACGCGCTGCCGTTCGCGATCTCCGGCAGCATCTGCAGGTACTGGTACGCCAGCAGCTTCGGGTCGGCGTCGCCCTCGTGGATCGCGCCGAACACCTGGAGGATGGCGCGCGCCTCGCCCTCGGCCTGGAGGATCTTCGCCTGGGCGTCACCCTCGGCCCGCAGGATCTGGGACTGCTTCTCGCCCTCGGCCGTGAGGATCTGCGACTGCTTGACACCCTCGGCCGTGAGGATCGTGGCGCGGCGGTCGCGCTCGGCGCGCATCTGCTGCTCCATCGCGCCCTGCACGGAGGCCGGCGGCTCGATCGACTTCAGCTCGACGCGGTTCACGCGCACGCCCCAGCGGCCGGTGGCCTCGTCGAGCACGCCCCGCAGCTGGCCGTTGATCTGGTCGCGGCTCGTCAGCGTCTGCTCGAGGTCCATGGAGCCGACGACGTTGCGCAGCGTGGTGACGGTGAGCTGCTCGATACCGGTGATGTAGTTCGCGATCTCGTACACCGCCGACTTCGGCTCCGTCACCTGGAAGTAGATGACCGTGTCGATGCTCACCACGAGGTTGTCGCTCGTGATCACCGGCTGCGGCGGGAAGGACACGACCTGCTCGCGCAGGTCGACGCCGGCGCGGATGCGGTCGACGAACGGCACCAGCAGGTGCAGCCCGGGCTCGAAGGTCTTGTTGTAGCGACCGAGCCGCTCGACGATCAGCGCCGTCGCCTGGGGCACGATGCGCACGGCCTTGACCAGCGCGACGATCAGCACGATCGCCAGGATGATGAGCACCACGTAGAGCACGATGGTGCCGGGTTCGGTGTCGTTCACAGGAATCCCTTCCGTCGACACGGTCGACGATCGGAGGCGGTCACCGGTCGCCGACCGGCGGCGGTCAGGCGGAGCGCTGCTCGTGCGTCGTCGCCACGGGGGCGACCACGGCGGTGGCGCCGTCGATCCGGACGACGCGCACCTCAGCGCCGACGGGGACGTGCCCGGTGGAGTTCGGGATGCCGTCGTCCTCCAGGCGCGCGCTCCAGACCTCGCCCTGCAGCTTGACGCGGCCGCCGGTCTCCGTGACCTCGGCCAGGACGATCGCGGTGCGGCCGACCTGGGCCGCCGCGTTGGTCTCGACGAGCGGGACGCGCCGGCGCAGGTGGCGCAGCAGCCACGGGCGCAGCGTGAAGAGCAGCAGTGCGGAGACGAGGCACGCGACGAGGATCTGCAGCCAGAGCTCGCCGCCCGCGGCGGCCGTGACGGCCCCGCCGAGGGCGCCGCCGGCGAGCATGATCAGCACGAGGTCCAACGAGAGCATCTCGATCGCGGCGAGCAGCAGCGCTCCTCCGACCCACCACAGCCAGGAGTCCACGGTCCTCTCCCCTCGTCGTCCCTCGCGGAAGCGTGCGGTACCGGGAGCTCCCCTCAGGGGAGCGACGTCCCCGCCACCAGGTTTTGCACAGACTTTACCAAGCCTGAGCCGACGCGGGAAGCCGTTTCAGCGACCGGCGGGTCGCGCCGCGCGGGCCAGCCAGCGGCCCCCGCCGTGCGCGACCATGAGGGGCGTGCCGAACGCCTGCGAGAGGTTGTCGGCGGTGAGCACCTCGTGGATCGGGCCCGCGGCCTGGATGCCGCCGCGCTTCATGAGCATGAGGTGCGTGAACCCCGGCGGGATCTCCTCGACGTGGTGCGTCACGAGCACCAGGACGGGCGACGCCGGGTCGGCCGCGAGCTCGGACAGCGCGCCCACAAGCTCCTCGCGGCCGGCGAGGTCCAGGCCCGCCGCGGGCTCGTCGAGCAGCAGGATCTCCGGGTCGGTCATGAGCGCGCGGGCGATCTGCACGCGCTTGCGCTCCCCCTCCGACAGCGTGCCGTAGAAGCGGTCCGCCAGGTCGGCGACGTCGAACGCCGCGAGCAGGTCCTTGGCGCGCTGCTCGTCGAACTCCTCGTACGACTCCTGCCAGCGGCCCGTCACGCCGTACGCCGCGGTGAGCACGACGTCGCGCACGGCCTCGCTCCCCGGGATCCGGTCGGCGAGCGCGGCGGAGGCGAAGCCGATCCGCGGGCGCAGCTCGAAGACGTCGACCCGCCCCAGCCGCTCGCCCAGGAGCTCGGCCGTACCGGCCGTGGGGTGCGACCGCGCGGCGAGGATCTGCAGCATCGTCGTCTTGCCGGCGCCGTTGGGGCCGAGGACGACCCAGCGCTCGCCCTCGTTCACCTGCCAGTCCACGGCGTCGAGGATGGTGGTGGTACCGCGTCGTACGGTGACGCCCTGCAGGTCGAGAACCGCGCTCATGAGGCCCGACCCTACCCGAGCCCGACGCTCCGCCCGGCCCTCGCCGCGGGCCTGCGGGGGCGGCACCGGGACGTCTACTGTGAGGGCCGTGGAGACCGACCCGACCGCGCTGCCCCGCAGCGTCGTGCTGGCGCTCTGGCTCGCCACCGCGGGCGCCGCCCCCGGCGTCGTGGTGCGCAGCGTGCAGGGCGACGACGAGCCGCACGGCGTCGTCGGGCTGCCCGGCCGCGCCGACGAGGACGACGCCGACCTGCGCGACCTCGTCACCGCGTGGCTCGCCGGGCCCCGCGAGGTCTGCGCCCTGCTGCCCGCGCCCGGCGACCCGGGCGGCACCCCCGCCGCGGTGAGCGCCGAGGCCACCGACGCCGGCGAGTGCGTGATGATCACCACGCCGGCCGGGTCGTGGGCCGCCGTCCCCGCCGTCACGGCGTTCGGCAGCGCCCTCGAGCCCGGCCACCTCGTGGCCTGGCAGGTGCGGCCGGTGCCCGCCTGGTCGACGCACGTGGCCGGCACCCTGGGCTCGCTCGCGGACGCCGAGCGCGAGCTGCGCACCAGCCTCGTCACCGCGACCGACGCGCTCGACGCCCTCGACGTCGCCCGGTGGCGCGACGACGCCGCGGACGCCATCGAGCGGCTGCGCGGCGGCAGCACGGACGCCTGGCCCGTGCCCCCGCTGGACGGCCGCCGGGCCCGCGTGCTCCAGCTCGCCACCCGGCTGCTCGCGATCGTCGACCTCGCGACCGTCGACGACGGCGGCGCCGTGAACCTCTGGCAGTCGGACCAGCGGTCCACCGCCCTGCGCGAGGTGGAGCGCACCGCGCGGCACGCCCTCAGTGCCGCGACGTACGCCGCGGTCCACTGACGGCCCGCTGACGGCGCGTGGCGCCCGGTCAGCGGGCGAGGACGGACCGGTAGACGTCGACGGTGCGCTCGGCCACGGCCTCCCAGGAGAACAGCTCCTCGGCCCGGTGCCGGCCGGCCTCCCCCATCGCCGCCGCCCCGGCGGGGTCGGCGAGCACGCGCTCGAGGTCGGCCGCCAGGTCCGCGACGAAGCGCTCCGGGTCCAGGGGCGTGCCCGTGCCGTCGTCGGCCTGCTCGATCGGCACCAGGGCGCCCGTGACGCCGTCGTCGACCACCTCGGGGATGCCGCCCGTCGCCGTGCCCACCACGGGCAGCCCCACGGCCATCGCCTCGAGGTTGACGATCCCGAGCGGCTCGTACACCGACGGGCAGACGAAGACGGTGCTCGCCGCGAGGACGGCGACCAGGTCCGGGCGGGGCAGCATCTGCTCGATCCAGACCACGCCGGCCTCCGCGCCGGAGCCGCCGGGCCCCGCGACGCCGGTGCCGCCCCGCGCGCGGCGCAGGTCGGCCACGAGCCCGCGCACCTCGGCCATGAGCTCCTCGGTGTCCGGGGCGCCCGCGCACAGCACGACCTGCACCTCGCGCGGCAGCCGGGCCACCGCGCGCAGCAGGTACGGCAGGCCCTTCTGCCGCGTGATCCGCCCGACGAACACGACCGCCGGGCGCTCGGGGTCGATGCCGAGGTCGCGGACGACGCGCTCCGCGACCGGGTCGCCGGCCGCGGGGCGCCGCCAGCCGGCCAGGTCGATGCCGTTGTGCACGACGTGCACCCGCTCCGGGTCGAGCTCCGGGTAGACGCGCAGGATGTCGGCCCGCATCCCGGCCGACACGGCGATGACCCCGGCGGCGCCCAGGTAGGCCGTGCGCTCCGCCCACGACGACAGCGCGTACCCGCCGCCGAGCTGCTCCGCCTTCCAAGGCCGCAGCGGCTCGAGCGAGTGCGCCGTCACGACGTGCGGCACGCCGTGCAGCAGGCCGCCGACGTGCCCGGCGAGGTTGGCGTACCAGGTGTGCGAGTGCAGGACGTCGGCTCCCCCGACGTCCTGCGCCATCGCCAGGTCCACGCCGAACGTGCCGAGGGCGGGGTTCGCGGCGGCGAGCTCGGCCGGCACGCCGTACCCGGTGACGCCGGGCTCGGCGTCGCCGCCGGTGCGGGGCCCCTCGAAGCAGCGCACCCGCACGTCGGCCTCGCGGCGCAGCACGGACGACAGCTCGGCGACGTGCACCCCGGCGCCGCCGTAGACGTGCGGCGGGTACTCGCGGGTCAGCAGGTCGACCCGGATCCGGCCGCTCGTCGGGCTGCTCGTCGGACTGGTGGTGGGGCTGCTGGTGGGCGTGCTCACGCGGCCAACCTAGCGGGGTCGGCGGGTCGCGGGCGCGGCGGCCTGCGACGCCCTAGGGTCGTGGCATGGCGTCGACCCAGCCCCGCGTGCTCGCGATCGTCCTCGCCGGGGGCGAGGGCAAGCGCCTCATGCCGCTCACCGCGCACCGCGCCAAGCCGGCGGTCCCCTTCGGGGGCATCTACCGGCTCGTCGACTTCGCGCTGTCCAACATCATCAACTCGCGCTACCTGCGCGTCGTCGTGCTGACCCAGTACAAGTCGCACTCGCTGGACCGGCACATCTCGAAGACGTGGCGCATGTCGTCGCTGCTCGGCAACTACGTGTCGTCCGTGCCCGCGCAGCAGCGGGTGGGCAAGCACTGGTACCTCGGGTCGGCGGACGCCATCTACCAGTGCCTCAACATCATCGACGACGAGCGCCCCGACATCGTCGTCGTGGTCGGCGCCGACCACGTGTACCGGATGGACTTTTCCCAGATGGTCGAGGCGCACGTCACCTCGGGCGCCCGCGCCACCGTGGCCGCCATCCGGCAGCCGATCGCCCTGGCCGACCAGTTCGGCGTCATCGAGGTGGACCGCGAGGACCCGACGCGGATCAGCGAGTTCCTGGAGAAGCCGGAGAGCCCGGTGGGCCTGCCCGACTCCCCCACCGAGGTGCTCGCGTCGATGGGCAACTACGTGTTCGACGCCGACGCCCTCGTCGAGGCCGTCACGAAGGACTCGGCCGACCCCGACTCCCGGCACGACATGGGCGGCGACATCGTCCCCGCGTTCGTCGCGGACGGCACCGCCGGGGTGTACGACTTCATCCGCAACGAGATCCCCGGCTCCACCGACCGCGACCGGGACTACTGGCGCGACGTCGGCACCATCGACGCCTACTTCGAGGCGAACACCGACCTCATCGCCGTGCAGCCGGTGTTCAACCTGTACAACCAGGACTGGCCGCTGCTCACGGGCTACACGGGCCTGCCGCCGGCGAAGTTCGTGCACGCCGGGCCCGGGCGGCTGGGCCACGCGGCCGACTCGATCGTCTCGCCTGGTGTCCTCATCTCCGGCGCGACCGTCGCAGGGTCCATCCTGTCCCCGGGCGCGCACCTGCACTCCTGGGCCACCGTCACGGACGCCGTCGTGATGGACAACGTCCAGGTGGAGCGGCACGCCCAGGTCCACCGCGCCATCCTCGACAAGAACGTGGTGGTGAGCGAACGGGCCCGGGTCGGCGTCGACCACGACGAGGACCGGGCCCGCGGGTTCACCGTCTCGGCGTCGGGGATCACCGTCGTCCCGAAGGGCACCGTCGTTGCTTGATCCCGCTCCCCGCTCCGCCGCCGCACCCGAGCCCGGCCCCGCCGCCGACGGCGCGGAACCCGCGCGCCGTCGCCTCGTCGTCACCGACGTCGACTCCACGTTCATCACCGCCGAGGTGATCGAGCTGCTCGCCGACCACGCCGGCACCCGCGCGCAGGTCGCCGAGGTGACCGAGCGCGCGATGCGTGGCGAGCTCGACTTCGCCGGCTCGCTGCGCGAGCGGGTCGCCACCCTGCGCGGTGTGCCCGTCGAGGCCCTGACCGCCGTGCGCGAGGCCGTCGTCCTCACGCCGGGCGCCGCCGACCTCGTGAGCGAGGTGCACCGGCGCGGCTGGGAGTTCGGGCTCGTCTCGGGCGGCTTCGCCGAGATCCTCGGCCCGATCGCCGACGCGCTCGGCATCGGCCGCTGGCGCGCCAACCGCCTCGAGGTGGCCGACGGCGTGCTCACCGGCCGCACGGTCGGACCGGTCGTCGACCGCGCCGACAAGGCCGCCACGCTGCGCCGCTGGGCCGCCGAGTGCGGGCTCGAGATGGTCGACACCGTCGCGGTCGGGGACGGCGCGAACGACCTCGACATGATCGACGCCGCGGGCATCGGCATCGCCTTCGCGGCCAAGCCGCTCGTGCGCGCGCAGGCGCCGTTCAGCGTGGACGGCCCCCGGCTGGACGACGTGCTCGGCGTCATCGACGCGGTGGACGCCGCGGCGGGCCGCGCGCCCGGCACCGTCCGGCCCTGAGCCGCGCCGCCGCGCCGCAGCCGTAGCGCGAAACCCCTGGCAGGGGCCAGGATCGGACCATGGCGACGACGGTCGAGACCAACGCGCTCAACACCATCGACGAGTCCGAGCGGCACGGCAGGCCGCGGGACCTGTTCTGGCCCTGGTTCGCGGCCAACGTGTCCGTGCTGGGCCTCGGCTACGGCGCGTACCTGCTGGCGTTCGGCGTGTCCTTCTGGCAGGCCGTGGTCGTGGGCGCGGTCGGCATCGTGGCGTCGTTCCTGGCCTGCGGGTTCATCTCGCTCGCGGGACGGCGGGGCTCGGCGCCCACGATGGTGCTCAGCCGCGCGGCGTTCGGCGTGGACGGCAACCGGCTGCCGTCGCTGCTGTCCTGGATCCTCACCGTCGGCTGGGAGACGGTGCTCGTCGCCCTCGCGACCCTCGCCACGGCCACGGTGCTCGGCACCCTCGGGTGGGGCGGCGGCACCGTGACGCAGGTCGTGACGCTCGCCGTGGTGGCGCTGGTCGTGGTGGCCGCGGGGATCTTCGGCTTCCAGCTCGTGATGCGGCTGCAGCAGGTCATCACGGTGCTCACCGCGGTGCTCACCGTGATCTACGTGGTGCTGGTCGCGGGGCACGTGGACTGGGCGACCGTCGCGGCGATCCCGCCCGGGCAGGCACCGCAGGTGATCGGCGGCCTCGTCTTCATGATGACCGGCTTCGGCCTCGGCTGGGTGAACATGGCGGCCGACTACTCGCGCTACCTGCCGCGCACCGCGTCCGGGCCCGGCGTCGTCGGCTGGACGACGTTCGGAGCCTCGCTGCCCCCGGTGCTGCTCCTGGTCGCCGGGCTGCTGCTCGCCGGGTCGGACCCCGCCCTGGCCGACGCGATCGGCGCCGACCCGATCGGCGCGCTGGCCGTGCTGCTGCCGGAGTGGTTCCTCGTCCCGTTCATGGTCGTCGCCCTCGCCGGGCTGATCGGCGGGGCCGCGCTCGACATCTACTCCTCCGGGCTCGCGCTGCTGTCGTTGGGACTGCCCGCCCCGCGCTGGGTGGCGGCCGCGATCGACGGCGTCCTCATGGTGCTCGGCGCGACCTACGTCGTCTTCGTCGCCGACGACTTCTTCGGCCCGTTCCAGGGCTTCCTCATCACGCTCGGCGTGCCGATCGCCGCCTGGTGCGGTGTGCTGCTCGCAGACATCGCCCTGCGGCGGCGGAACTACGCGGACGAGGAGCTCGCGGACCGGCGCGGGCGGTACGGCAGCGTGCGCTGGTCGGCGGTGCTGCTCGTCGTGGCGGGGACGGCCGTCGGCTGGGGGCTCGTCACCAACACGTACGCCGGGTGGCTCTCGTGGCAGGGCTACCTGCTGGGACCGCTCGGTCTCGGCGGCCGCGACGGCCAGTGGGCCGGGGCGAACCTCGGCGTGCTCGTGGCCCTCGCGCTGGGGCTACTCGGCACGTTCGTCCTCGCCGCCCGAGCGGTGCGGCGCCAGGAGTCGTTGGCCCCGCGGACGGCCCAGGAGGCGGCGTGAGCTCCGCCCTCGTCGTCGTCGACATGCAGGTGGTCTTCGCGCGCCCCGGCAGCCCGTGGGCCGCGCCGGGCTTCGCGTCGGCGGCAGCCGGCCTGCGGCGCCTGCTGCCGGCGTTCGCCGGCCGGACGGTGTGGACCCGCTACGTGGCGCCCCACGAGCCGGAGGGCGCGTGGCGGGAGTACTTCGACCTGTGGCCGTTCGCCCTCGTGCCGCCCGACGACCCGCTGTACGACGTCGCGGACGGACTGGACCCGGCCGGGGCCCCGGTCGTCACGGCGACGACGTTCGGCAAGTGGGGGCCGGAGCTGGACGCCGCGACGGGGCACGCCGACGAGCTGGTGGTGGCCGGCGTCTCGACCGACTGCTGCGTGCTGTCGACGGTGCTGCCCGCGGCCGACGCCGGACGGCGGGTGCGGGTGGCGGCCGACGCCTGCGCCGGGGCGAGCGACGCCGACCACGCGCGGGCCCTCGACGCGATGCGCCTCTACGCCCCGCTGGTGGACGTCACGACGGTCGACGAGGTGCTCGGCGAGGTGCAGGGCGAGGTGCGCGGCACCGCCTGACGCGTCGTCAGGAGGGGCGGCCGACGTGGACCAGGCGAGCACCGTCCCGGCCCCAGCCGGCCCACGGCTCGGCGGACTCCAGCACCGCGTAGGTGGCGGTGGGGACGCCCACCCGCACCTGCGCGACGGCCGCGGCGTCGGAGCCGTCCCCCGCGAGGTACGCCGCCGTCGCCGCCATGGTGGGCTCGTGCCCGACGACGAGGACGGTGCGCGCCGACGCCTCGACCCCCCGCAGGAGGCCGAGGACGTCGCGCACGCTCGCCTCGTAGAGCTCGTCGCGCACCTCGAGCGCGGTGTCGGCGGAGCCGTCGAGGTGCGAGGAGGCCAGGTCCCAGGTCTGCCGGGTGCGCAGCGCGGAGGACACGAGCGCGACCTGCGGCCGCAGGCCCGCCGCGGTGAGCGCCATGCCGACACGGCTCGCCTGCTTGCGCCCGTTCAGCGCCAGCGGGCGGCGGTCGTCGGGGATCACGCCCTTGCCGGGCTCCGCCTTGGCATGGCGCAACAGCACGAGGCGCCAGGTCGGCGTCTCGCCCTCGGCCTGCGTCAACGCTCTCATGGGCTCCGTCTCACAGGTCGTTCCGGGGGCCGCTCCGGGCCCCGACCCGTCACTGACCCATCGCGTGCACACCGCCGTCGACGTGGACGATCTCCCCGGTCGTGGCGGGGAACCAGTCCGAGAGAAGGGCCACGACGGCGCGCGCAGCCGGCTCCGCCGTCGTCTGGTCCCAGCCCAGCGGGGCCCGCTGCGGCCAGGCGTCCTCCATGGTCGCGAACCCCGGGATGGACTTCGCGGCCGTGGTGCGGATGGGCCCGGCGGAGACGAGGTTACACCGGATGCCGTGCGGCCCGAGGTCACGGGCCAGGTAGCGGTTGGCGGACTCCATGCCGGCCTTCGCGACGCCCATCCAGTCGTACACCGGCCAGGCGAACGTGGCGTCGAACGTGAGGCCGACGTACGCGCCGCCGGACATCAGCGGGCGGGCCGCCTCGATGAGCGACTTGTACGAGAACGTGGAGACCTGCAGGGCCGTCGCGACGTCGCCCCACTCGGCGCCCAGGAAGTTGCCGCCCATGACGGTCTGCGGCGCGAAGCCGATGGAGTGCACGACGCCGTCGAGGCCGTCCACGTGCTCCTTGACGCGCTCGGGGAGCGCCGCGAGGTCCTCGTCGCTGGTGACGTCCAGCTCCACCACGGGCGCCGTGACCGGCAGCCGCTTGGCGAACGCCTGCGTGAGCTTCATCTGGCGGCCGAAGGAGGTGAGCACCACCTCGGCGCCCTCCTCCTGGGCGAGGCGGGCGGCGTGGAACGCGATGGAGCTGTCCGTGAGGACGCCGGTGACGAGGAGCTTCTTGCCGTCGAGCAGAGCCATGATGACCTTCCGGTTGTGCGGGGGTGAGGAAGCGAAGAGGGGGCGGGCCGGGCTCGTCAGTGACCCATGCCGAGACCGCCGTCGACCGGCACGACGGCGCCGGAGACGTACGCCGCGGCGTCGGAGGCCAGGAACTCCACGACGCCGGCGATCTCGTCGGTCGAGGCGAAGCGTCCCGCGGGGATGGACGCCTTGTACTGCTTCTGGGTGGCCTCGGGCAGCGCGGCGGTCATGTCGGTCTCGACGAAGCCCGGGGCGACGACGTTCGCGGTGATCCCGCGGCCGCCGAGCTCCCGGGTGATCGACCGGGCCATGCCGACGAGCGCGGCCTTGGACGAGGAGTAGTTCACCTGGCCGGGGCCGCCGTAGAGGCCCACGACCGAGCCGACGAGCACGATGCGGCCCTTGCGCGCCCGGATCATGCCCTTGGACGCGCGGCGCACGCAGCGGAACGTGCCGGTGAGGTTGACGTCGAGCACGGTCTCGAACTCCTCGTCGCTCATGCGCATGAGGAGCTGGTCGCGGGTGACGCCCGCGTTGGCGACGAGCACCTCGACGGGGCCGAGGTCGGACTCGATGCCCGAGAACGCGGCGTCCACGGCCGCGCTGTCGGTGACGTCCGCGACGTAGCCGTGCACCCCGGCCGGCAGGTCACCGCCCCGGTAGAGCGTGGCGACCGTGTCGCCCGCGGCGACGAAGCGCTCGGCGATGGTGCGACCGATGCCGCGCGCCGCGCCGGTCACGACGACGACCCGGCCGGTGGGCGCGGCGGGCTGGGGGGCGGGGGCGTCGGTCACGGGTTCTCCTCGGCGGTCGGGGGCGGTGTGGCGGCACCGGCGTCGTCGTCATGCTGCTCGTCATGCTGCTCGACATGCTGCTCGACGTCGCCGGGACGGTACTGCGGGCGGTCGGGCACGGCCGACGCCCTGGTGACGCTACCCCGACCGAGCGTCCCCGCAGGGTCGCGGCGCGTCACACGTCCTCGCGGCGCTTTGTCGGATCCCTACAAGGCGAGGTGCTCGCCGGCAGGGTCCCTGGGGCTCCGCGGGCCGCCTTAGACTGGCCGGGTGAGCAACGCCCGCGCGACCTCTCCCGGTCCGCGCCCCTCCGGAGGCCGCCGCCACGGTGCGGACCAGGTAGCCGGGGTCCCCTCGATCACCAGCGCCCCCGAGTCGCTGGAGGAGGACCAGGCGCGCCGCACGCGGCGCTACCTCATCCAGATGGGCATCCGGATCGTGTGCTTCGTCGGGGCCGTGCTCGTGGACGTCCTCTGGATCCGGCTGGTGCTGGTGGCCGCCGCCGTCGTCCTGCCCTACTCGGCGGTGCTCTTCGCCAACGCCGGCCGCGACCGCGTCTCCTACGACACGTCCCCGATGGTCGACGTCCCGCCCGCCGAGATCGCCGCCCCCGCCACCGACGACCCCGCCCCGGGCGGCACCCGCGCCTCCGGGCCCGACACGTTCGACGGCCCGCACCGTGTCGTCGAGCACCAGGACGACCCGACGGACGAGGACCCGACGAACCAGGACCCAGGAGGAACCCGCTGATGGACGTGCTCGGGACGAACGCCGACCCGGTGGCGGGCGAGCTGGTGTGCTCCGCCAAGGGCTGCCGCGCCGAGGCCGCGTGGGGCCTGCTGTGGAACAACCCGCGGCTGCACACCCCGGAGCGCCGCAAGGTGTGGCTCGCGTGCGACGACCACCGCGAGCACCTCGAGCAGTTCCTGGGCGCGCGCTCGTTCTGGAAGCAGACCGTCCCCGTCGCGGAGCTCGATCGCGCGTGACGACCGACCACCCCTCGACCGGCACGTCCCTGGCGCCGGACGACCGCCGCTCCCCCGACGCGCCGGCGGCCCCGCGCACCCGCCGGCAGTGGATCACGCTCGGCCTCGGCGCCGTGCTGCTGGCCGCCGTGTGCGTGCTCGCCGCCGTCTGGCAGTGGCACCGGTACACGTGGCGCGAGGCGCAGATCGACCTGGTGCAGTCGAACTACGCGGCGGCCCCGGTCCCCCTCGCCGACGTGCTCCCGGAGCCCGGCGCCGTCCTGGACCCGGACGACGAGTGGCGGCCCGCGGTGGCCACCGGCACCTACCGCCCCGAGGACACGGTGCTGCTGCGCAACCGGCCCGTCGGCGGCCTGCCCGGGTTCCACGTGCTGGTGCCGTTCGAGACGACCGGCGCGGACGGGCAGCCGGTCGTCCTCGTCGTCGACCGGGGGTTCGTGCCGCTGGGCGAGGACGCGAGCGCCCCGTCCTCCGTGCCCGACCCCCCGTCCGGCGAGGTCGAGGTGACGATGACGATGCGGCCCGACGAGCCCGCCTCGGACCGCGGCACCCCCGCGGGGCAGGTGCAGGCCATCAACACCGACCAGGTGCTCGCCGCGGGAGCGGACGGCGCCGCGTGGGCCGACGGCGCCACGGTGGAAGGGTACGGGCAGCTGCGCTCGGAGGACCCGGCGGCCGCGACGACGCCGGGGGCGCTCCCCGAGCCCGACACCGACCCCGGCTCCCACCTGAGCTACACCGTGCAGTGGTGCATCTTCGCGCTCGGCGCGCTCGGCGGCTACGTCGTGCTGTGGCGCCGCGAGACCCGTCCCGTGCACGTCACGGCGGGCGACCTCCTCGCCGCCGGCGAGGGCCCGGGCCTCGACGACGGGGCCGAGCGACCCGGTGCCGCCGTCCGCCCCCAGCGGCCCCGTCGGCGCAAGGTCGACGAGGACTACGAGGACGCGCTGCTGGACGCCGCCGAGCGACCCGGCGCCGACGCCGCGGAGCGGCCTCAGGCCAGCGACACCAGCTCCGCGTAGTCCGCGGACCACAGGTCCTCGTCGCCGTCGGGCAGGAGGAGCACCCGCTCCGGGTTGAGCGCGTCCACCGCGCCGTCGTCGTGGGTGACCATCACGACCGCGCCCTCGTACGTGTCCAGGGCCCCGAGGATCTCGGCGCGCGACGCCGGGTCGAGGTTGTTCGTCGGCTCGTCGAGGAGCAGCACGTTCGCGCTGGACACGACGAGCGTGGCGAGCGCGAGGCGGGTCTTCTCGCCGCCCGACAGCACGCGGGCGGGCTTCTCCGCGTCGTCGCCGCTGAACAGGAACGAGCCCAGCACCGAGCGGACCTGAGTGTCCGTGAGGTCCGGGGCGGAGTGCCGCAGGTTCTCCACGACCGTCGCGTCCATGTCGAGGGTGTCGTGCTCCTGGGCGTAGTAGCCGATCTTCAGCCCGTGCCCGGGCACGACGCGGCCGGTGTCGGGCTCCTCGACGCCGCCGAGGATGCGCAGAAGCGTCGTCTTGCCCGCGCCGTTGAGGCCCAGCACCACGACGCGCGAACCCCGGTCGATCGCGAGGTCCACGCCGGCGAAGACCTCCTGCGAGCCGTAGCTCTTCGACAGCTCGGTGGCGGTGAGCGGCGTGCGGCCGCAGGGCGCCGGCTTGGGGAACCGCAGGTGCGCGACCTTGTCGCTGCGCCGCTCCCCCTCGACGCCCGACATCATCCGCTCGGCGCGCTTGATCATGTTCTGCGCGGCGGTGGCCTTGGTGGCCTTCGCGCGCATCTTCTCCGCCTGGGCGAGCAGGGCGCCGGCCTTCTTCTCGGCGTTGGCGCGCTCGCGGCGGCGGCGGCGCTCGTCCGTCTCGCGCTGCTCCAGGTAGGCGTCCCAGCCGAGGTTGTACTGGTCCAGCTCGCCCCGGTTGGCGTCCAGGTGGAACACCTTGTTCACGGTGGCGCGCAGCAGGTCGACGTCGTGGCTGATCACGACGAACCCGCCGCTGTACGCCTTGAGGTAGTCGCGCAGCCAGAGGATGGAGTCGGCGTCGAGGTGGTTGGTCGGCTCGTCGAGCAGCAGTGTGTCGACGCCCGAGAACAGGATCCGCGCGAGCTCGATGCGGCGGCGCTGGCCGCCGGACAGCGTGTTGAGGGGCTGGGCGAGCACCCGGTCGTCGAGGCCGAGGTTGCTGGTGATCCGGTGCGCCTCCGACTCGGCGGCGTACCCGCCGGCGGCGAGGAAGCGCGCCTCGAGCTTCGGGTAGCGCTCGAGCGCGGCGGCCTGCGTGTCGGCGTCGGCCGAGGCCATGAGGCCCTCGGTCTCGCGCATCTGCGTGACGATGTGGTCCAGTCCGCGCGCGCTGAGCACCCGGTCCATCGCGACGACGTCGAGGTCGCCCGTGCGCGGGTCCTGCGGCAGGTAGCCGATGTCGGTGCCCCGCGTGATCTGCCCCGCCGCGGGCAGCGTCTCGCCCGCCAGCGTCTTGGTGAGCGTCGTCTTGCCCGCGCCGTTGCGGCCGACCAGGCCGATGCGGTCGCCCGGGGCGATGCGGAACGTCGCCTCGTGCAGGAGGGTGCGGGCGCCGAAGCGCAGCTCGACGCCGTGGGCGGTGATCAAGGCAGGGGTGTCCTTCGACAGGGGGTGGGAGACTCTCGCGAGTCTAGTGCTCCGAGGGTCCGGCCCACGACGACTTAAGTCACACACCCCGCGCACTCGATAGGGTTCGCGCGTGAACCGCGCCCCCCGCCCGATGACGGCCGCCCTCGCCGTCCTCGTGGTCCTCGCCGGCCTCGGCGGCCGCGCCCTGCTCCCGTCCGCCGTCGGCGGGCCGCTCGGGGACGCCCTCTACGCGACGCTCGTCGTCCTGCTCGTCGCGTTCCTCGTCCCGCGCACCCGCCCCGTGGTCGCGGCCGTCGTCGGGCTCGTCGTGTGCGCCGGGATCGAGGCGGCGTGGCTGACCGACGTCCCGGCCCAGGTGGTCGCGCGGTTCCCCCTCGCACGGTACGTGCTCGGCACGGCGTTCACGCCCGCCGACCTGGCCTGGTACGCCGCGGGGGCGGTGGCCGGCGGGTTGCTGCTCGCCCTCGCCCGCCCCCGGGCGCGCGGGGTGGACCTCTCGCTGCGGCACGCGCGCGCCGTCGCCGGCGCGCGACGGCGGGGCGCGCACGTGGCCGTCCCCGTCGTGCTGGTGGTCGCGCTCGCGGCGGGCGGCGGCGCCCTCGCCTGGGTGCTGCGCTCGGAGACGCAGGACCTGTCCGCACGCCTCGTCGTCGCGCAGGACGCCCTCGACTCCTCCGCCGACCGGGTCGACGACCCCGCCGTCCGCGACGACCTCGCCGCGACGATCGACGACGCCCGCGCGCTGCTCGACGCGACGCCGGTCCTGGACCGGATGCCCGGCGACGCCCCCGAGCTCGGCACGCGGCTCGACGGCGACGTCGAGGCCGTGCAGGCCTCCCGCCTCGTCTTCGCCCGCGCGCAGGCCGCCGAGTCGCGCGACGCGCTCGCCCCGGTGGTGCGGCGCGCGGACCGCGTGCTGGCCGCCACCGACGAGCTCGCCGAGAGCGGGCAGGACGCCGGCGAGAGGGTGCGCGCGACGTCGCGCGACGCGCTCGGCACCGCGGACGAGCTGACCGCCGAGACCCAGGACGACCGGCTCGCCACCGCGTCGATCGCGGACCTCGAGTCCGCCGCGGCGGACCTCACCGCGCTGCGGGGCGACCTGGCGGACGCGACCACCGACCTGATGACCGCGCAGGACGCCGTCGTGTGCCCCGAGCCCGACCAGGTCTGGTTCCCGGAGGCGGGGAAGATCTCGGCGAAGCGGCTCGCGCCGATCCCGTGGGCGCCGCAGTACTCCGTGCGCGCGGACGTCGTGGACGGGTTGGTGGCGCTCGACGCCGCCTACCGCGCCGAGTTCGGCGAGCACCTCACGGTGAACTCCGCCTACCGCAGCTACGACCAGCAGGTCGAGGTGTACAACCCGGACGACCCGAACCCGCTGGCCGCCCCGCCCGGCTGCTCCAACCACGGGCTCGGCACCGCGGTCGACCTCTCCATGGGCCCCGAGGGCTTCGACGGCGCGCGCTACGCGTGGCTCAAGGAGCACGCCGAGGAGCACGGCTGGACCCACCCCGGCTGGGCCGAGCCCGACGGCCGGCTGCCCGAGCCGTGGCACTGGCAGTCGGTCGAGACCCCGACCGAGTACTGACTGGCCCCACGACGGTCCGGGGCGGGGTCAGGCTCCGGGCAGCCTGCGCACGTCGAACGGCACCTCGCGCGCGCCGTCGCCGTCGCGCTCGACGCGCAGCACGGGTCTGCCGGGCTGCTCGCTCACGGCCTCGACGGGCACGCCGTCGACGAAGCGCAGGGCCGCGTACTCGTCCACCGCGTAGCCCTCCGGGAGCGTGCCGGTCGCCACCCAGCCCAGGTACGACTCCCGCCGGTCCGCCTCGCCCAGGTAGTGCGGGCACGCGCTGCCGGGCAGGAACCCGAGCCCGTCGTCCAGCGGCGCGAGCGGGCCGAACGAGTCGGTCGACGAGGCCTCGAACCAGCAGTTCATGCCGGCGCTGATGCCGGCGAGGACGGTCCCCGCGGCCGTGGCCTCGGCGAGGATCGCGGGCAGCCCGTGCCGCCGCCAGACGTCCAGCAGGTTCGCCGTCGAGCCGCCGCCCACGTAGACGACGTCCTGCTCGAGCAGCATCGTCGGGTCGACGTATCCCCACGGCTCGTGGCAGAACAGCGACAGCACCGACGTCTCGGCCCGGCCGGCGAACGCCTCCTCGAAGCGGCGGGCGTACCCGTTGTCGTCGCCGCTCGCGGTCGGCACGAAGCAGACCTTCGGGGTGCCCTTGCCGGTGAGGTCGAGCAGGTGGTCGTCGATCGCCGAGGTCCCGTCGTCCGACATGGAGAAGCCGCCGCCGCCGAGGGCGAGCATCGTACCGGTCGTTCTCGTGGTCGTCGTCGCGAGCATGGCCGCACCCTACGGAGCGGACGGCCCCGGCGCCCGCTCTCTCCCGCGCGCCGACCCCGGCGGCGACCTAGCGTGGTGCCCGTGACCTTCAACGAGGGCGGCGAGTTCGAGGGTGGCCGGGTCCGCAAGGGTGCGGGGGGACGCCGCGGCGCGGTCGTCGGCGGCGGCATCGGCGCCGTCGTCGTCGCGCTGCTGGCCGTGTTCCTCGGCGGCGGCGACCTGGGCCAGCTCACCGGGGCCCTCGGCGGCGCGGTCCAGGACGCCGGGGCGCCCGCCGGCGACGGCCAGGAGCAGTACGTCGACTCGTGCACCGCCGAGCAGGCCAACACCGACCGCGAGTGCCGCCTCTCGGCCACCGTGCAGTCGCTCGACGCCTACTGGGAGCGCGTGCTGCCGCAGCAGGCGGGGGTGGAGTACGCGCTGCCGCCGGTGGAGAGCTTCTCCGGGTCGACGACGACGGGGTGCGGTTCCGCGACCAGCGCGACGGGCCCGTTCTACTGCCCGCCCGACCAGACCGTCTACGTCGACGTGTCGTTCTTCGACCAGCTCACCGCCCAGTTCGGCGCCGAGGGCGGACCGCTGGCGGAGGAGTACGTCGTGGCGCACGAGGTGGGCCACCACGTGGAGCAGCTCGTCGGCGCGATGGACGCCGCCGACCGCAGCGGCAGCGGGCCCGAGTCCGACTCCGTGCGCATCGAGCTCATGGCCGACTGCCTCGCGGGGATGTGGGCGGGGTCCGCGGCGACCGAGGTCGACCCCGACACCGGCGTGACGTTCCTCGACCCGATCTCCCCGGCCGAGCTGCGGCAGGCGCTCGGCGCCGCCGCGGCCGTCGGCGACGACCGCATCCAGCAGCAGGCCACCGGCCAGGTCAGCCCGGAGGGCTTCACCCACGGCACCTCCGAGCAGCGGGTGCGGTGGTTCACCGTCGGGTACGAGGGCGGCACCCTGACCGACTGCGACACCTTCTCGGCGCGAACGCTGTGAGCCGCTCCCGGCTGCACCCCTCGCGGGCCGACCCTACGATCCGACCATGGGTGACACGCCGGCACAGCTCACGATCCTCGTGACCGGGGCGTCGGGGCCCGCCGGCAGGGCACTCGGCCCGCAGCTCGCGCGACGCGCCGACGCCGACCGCCGCCGGGTCGTGGGGGTCGACCTCGCGCCGTCCCCCGGGACGGGGTACGACGCGGTCGAGGCCGTGCCTGCGGCCGCCGACCCCGCCTACGACGCCGCGACGCTCGACCTGCTGCGTCGTCACCGCCCTCGCCTCGTCGTCCCGACCGTCTCCGACGAGCTGCCGCGGCTCGCGGTCCTCGCCACCGCCGCGGGGCTCGGCGGCTCGGTGGTGCTCTCGGCGCCAGGTCCCACCGCGGTCGCCGCCGACAAGCTGCTGACGATGTGGGCGCTCGAGCGTCAGGGCGTCTCCGTCCCGCGGCACCTTCCCGCGGCCGCGCTGGGCTCGGCGAAGGAGGCCCTGGTCTGGGCGGACGGTCCGGTCGTCGTCAAGCCGCGCGTCGCCCGCGGCGGGCGGGGCGTGCACGTCGTCGAGGACGCCGACGACCCGGTCTGGGCGAGCACGGACGCCTCCTGGGTGGTGCAGGCCTTCGCCCCCGGCACCGAGTACAGCCCCCAGGTGTACCGCTCCCCCGCCGACGGACGCTGCGTCGTCGTCGTGCTCGAGAAGACGGGCCGCAAGGAGGGCCGCGTGGGCAACGCGACCTCGGTGGAGCGGCTGCCGGCAGGCACGGCCGACGACGTCGCGAAGCTCGCTGCCCGCACCGCGGAGGCGCTCGACCTCGTGGGCCCGCTGGACATGGACGTGCGGCGCCTCGCCGACGGCACGCCGGTGGTCCTCGAGGTCAATGCCCGGTTCGGCGCCGTCTCGGCGGCCGCCCCGGAGGTGCTGGACGCCGTCCTCGACGAGTGGCTCTCGGCGGTCGGCGGGTCCGCGCCGTGATGTCCGTCCTCGTCGCGCTCGTCCTGGTCCTCGGTCTCTCGCTGCTGGTCGTGGGCGTGGTGCGGCTCGCCTTCGTCCCGGCGGCCCTCGTCTTCGAGGCCAGGCGCCGGCGCGACGAACCGGGCCCGGCCGGGTGCGGGCCGATGTTCCCCGTGGCGCCCATGGTGAGCGTCGTCGTGCCGGCGTACGAGGAGTCGGTGGTGATCGAGAACTGCGTGCGCTCCGTGCTGCGCAGTGCACACCCCTCGCTCGAGATCGTGTGCGTCGACGACGGCTCGTCGGACGACACGTTCGCGCGCATGCAGCGGCTCGCGGCCGAGCATCCGCAGGTGCGGGCCCTGCGCCAGGACAACGCCGGCAAGGGCGCGGCGCTCAACACGGGCATCGCGGCGGCGCGGGGCGACGTGCTCGTGCTCGTCGACGCCGACGGGTTGTTCCGGCCGGACACGATCACGCGGCTGCTCCGCGGGTTCCGGGACGACCGGGTCGGCGCCGTCTGCGGCAACGACCGGCCCGTGAACCTCGACCGGGTCCTCACCCGGCTGCTGTCCCTCATCAGCCACGTGGGGACGGGGCTGATGCGTCGCGCGCTCGACGTGCTGGGGTGCCTGCCGATCGTGTCGGGGAACATCGGGGCCTTCCGGCGGGACGTGCTCGACCGTGTCGGCGCGCTGCACACCGACACCCTCGGCGAGGACCTCGAGCTGACGTGGCGCGTGGCACGGGCGGGCTACCGGGTGACGTTCGCGCCCGACGCCCTGGTGTACGCGGAGTCGCCGTCGACCCTGCGCGGCCTGTGGCGCCAGCGGGTGCGGTGGGCGCGCGGCCTGCTCCAGGTGACCTCGATGCACCGCTCGATGGTCGGCAACCCGCGCTACGGCGCGTTCGGGATGTACCTCCTGTACAACACCGCGGCCCAGGTCGTCGCGCCGTTCGTGCAGGTGCTGGCCATGATCGTGCTCGCCGTCCTGGTCGCCGTCGACGGGCCCTCGTGGGCGCCGTCCTCGTGGTGGGGGTGGGTGCTGCTGCTCGGCCTGCCGCTGTCGCTCGCGCTGTTGCTCCTCGCCGTCCTCCTCGACCGGGCGCCCGGGGATCTCCGGCAGCTGTGGACCCTCCCGTTGTGGCCCGTCTACTCGCTGATGATGACCTTCGTCGTGCTCGACGCCGCGCGGCTCGAGCTGGGGAACGCGGAGAACCGATGGAACAAGCTCGACCGCAGCGGGACGGTGTCGGTGCGCGGCCTCGTCGACGACGATGGCCGTGGCTCCTGACCGTGGTCCTCGCGCTGGCCGCCGCCGTCGGCGCCGCCGTCCTCGTCGCGCGCCCGTGGCAGGACGTGCCGCCGACCATGCGGCCCGCCGTCGCGCCCGAGGAGGAGCGTTCCGTCAGCGTCGACTTCGGCATCGTGACCGACCCCGGCACGGACTGGGCCGCGATCGACCGGCACCTCGACGCCGCGGGCGCCAACAGCGTCGACCTCAACGCGGGGCGGGTCGAGTTCACGGCGTTCGACTGGCCCGCGCACCCGGACGCCGCGGCCGAGCCCGGCACCGACCACCTGTCGCGCGCGGCCCGCGCCGTGCGGGAGGGCCCCGACGGCACCCCGCGCCAGATCGGGCTCATCGTCGACGCGTTCGTCCCCGAGTGGATCCGGGCCGACCGCTCGATCGCCGGCGTCGCCGCCGACGGCAGCAGCCGCTCCCCCTACCGGGCCTCGGCCTCCCAGCTCGCCACGGGCGAGGTGGGCGACCGGCTCGTCGAGTACGTCACCGACCTCGGCGAGCGCTACGACCCCAGCCGGATCGCCGTCACCGAGCTCTTCCTCGACCACCTCAGCTTCGGCGACGACGACCTCGCCCTGTACCGCGAGATGACGGGCGCCGACGACTGGCCCCGGGACGCCGGCGGCGAGATCGACGAGGACTCCCCCGAGCTGGGGGCCTGGCGGTCGGAGGTGCTGGCGGGGCTGCTGGCCCGGATGCGCGCCGGGCTCGACGGCGTGCGCGGCGGCCAGGGCGAGCGGATCGAGCTCGCGATGGACGTCCGGGTCGACTGGGACGATCCGGCCGCCGGCGTGCCGTCCACCGGGCACGACTACGAGATCCTGCTCCGGTCCGCCGACCGCCTCGTCGTGTGGGCCTACGTGGGGCAGGACCGCACGCCCGCGGAGGTCGAGGGTCTCACCGCGGCCCTGGAGGAGGCCGGGTACGACATGTCCCGCTTCACGGTGTCCGTCGGCCTGTGGGCGGGGGCGGCGGACGCGGACCCGCCCCAGGCGATCACGCCGGGGCGCATGGCCGAGACCGCCGAGGCGGCGGGCACCCACGGCGTCACCGACGTCAACGTCACGCCGCTCTCGCACCTGTCGGACGCGCACTGGGCCGCGTTCGCTGAGCTGTGGGGGCCGTCCTCCGCGCCGGGGTCGGTCAGCCCTTCGCCGCCGGGGTGATGTCGGGCAGGGTCACGTCGACCTCCGTGCCGCGCCCGGGCTCGCTGCGAAACGTCATCGTCCCTCCGTGGTCCTGGACGATCTGGTCCACGAGCGAGAGGCCCAGCCCCACGCCCCGCACGCGACGCCGGCGAGTCTCCCGCGAGCGGTAGAAGCGCTCGGTGATCCGCCCCAGCTCGTCGGCGGGGATGCCCGACCCCTGGTCCACGACCTGCAGCCGCGCGAGCCGGGCGTCGTGGGGACCGAGCCCCGCCGTCACCGTGACCTGCACACGGCCGCCCCGCTCGCTGTACTTCACGGCGTTGCTCAGCAGGTTGTCCACCACCTGTCCGAGGCGCCCGGCGTCCGAGCGCAGCGGCACGCTCGTGTCCCCGGCGACCTCCACGTCGATCCCCGCCGCCTCCGCCGCCGGACGTTCGTTCGCCACGGCCTCGCGCACCACCTCGACGACGTCGATCTCGTCCGCCACCAGCGCATACCTCCCCGACGCCATCTGCGCGCTCGTGAGCAGGTCGTCGACCAGCGACCGCAGCCGGCGCGCGTTGCGGTCCACGACCGCCAGGTAGCCGCGCTGCTCCTCGTCGAGCCGGTCGCCCTCGAGCCGCAGCAGTTCGAGGTAGCCGAGGATCGACGCGAGCGGGGTGCGCAGCTCGTGGCTCACGAGGCCGATGAACTCGTCCTGCGTGCGCTCCTCCTCGACACGTGCGGTCACGTCGGTGGCGACCACCAGGTATCCGGCGGGCAGCTCCGGCGCCTGCCCTTCGAGCGCGGGCCGCTCGGTCACGACGAGCTCCAGCTGCCGCGGCGTCCCGTCGGGCAGGACGCCGGCCCAGACCTGCGACTGGGCCCCGCCCTCGATCGCGTGCCCCAGCACCACCCGGTTGGCCGCATCGGCTCCGGTCGGCGCGCCGGGCTCGTCCAGCCGCGCGGCGAGCGCCTCCGGGGCCACCAGCTCCGCCACGTCGTGGCCGACCAGGTCCGCCTCGGCACGCCCGAGGAGGCGCTCTCCTCCCGGGTTGACGGAGACGATCCGGCCCGCGAAGTCGGTCGCGACGAAGCCCTGCTCGGTCGCCGCGTCCAGGATGCTCCGCAGCGTGTCGCGGGAGTGGCGGAGCCGTCGCGCCCCCACGGCGAGCTGGTCCCGGGCCCGGCGGAGCTGCCGCGCCTGGCGCCGGGACACGCTGACGATCCCGTGAGCGCCGACGGCGACGAAGCCGAGGATGAGCAGGTCGACGAACGCGTGCACGGCGGGGGGCAGCCGGCCCGGGACGTCGATCGGCCAGATCGTCGGCGCGAGCAGCACCACGGCCGCGCCCCCGAGCCCCACCACCATGCCCCAGACGCCGGGCTGCAGTGCCAGGCTCACCACGGGCATGAAGAGCAGGACGTCGAACGCCGTCAGGCTGTACCCGGAGCCCAGCTCGAGCATGCCGATCGCGAAGATCTGCACCAGCGGCAGGAGGAGCTGCCAGGTCCTGGGCCACCGCTCCCACCGGCCCAGGCTGCCGACCGCCTGGACCAGCCCCACCAGCACGGTCGCGGTGACGAGGAGTCTCGGGTTGGACGGCTCCGGCTCCCACAGCGCGCTCTGCCCCGCCGGGCCCCAGAGCAGGAAGGCGAGGACGGCCGCGAACGCGACCGTCACCGGGAGCTGGCGCAGCCCGACGGCGTCGTCGGCGAACCAGGCGTCGACGACGCGGCGGTACGCCGCGTCCACGCGCCGGACGAGTCCGCTCGGTCTCACCCGCCGCTCCCGTGCGCGGCGGCGCCCTGGCCGTCGACGGCAGCCGTCGCACGCAGCGGGCTCGCGGTCGCGACCGTCTCGCTGGTGCGCACGGTCTCGAGCGGCTCGACCTCGCGCGCCGGGCTGAACCGGGCCCAGTAGCGGGCCGTCGCCCGGATCACGTCGGGCTGCATGTACTCCCGGTGCGCCTGTGACGTGTACGCGGCGAGCATCCGGAGCTTCGTCTCGACGAACCCGTCGACCGCCACGAACCGGTTCGGGGCGAACGCGACCGTAGCCGACGGGCTCTGGAAGCACCAGAGGCTGGGCACCTGCCGGGCGCCGACCTGCACGGCCTCGTTCACCGCCCGGTGGTCCTGGTGCCGGTCGTGGGCGCTGTGGGTGTAGATCCGGTGGGGCACGATCTCCGCGACGACGTCCTCGACCGCGCTGATGAGGCCGTCGGCCGGGTCGAGCCTGGTGTCGGGGAAGTCGAGGTGCACCAGCCGGGCGCCCACCACCGCCGCGGCTTCCAGCGCCTCGTCGTGACGGGCGGCCGCCGTCCCCCCGACGGCCCCGCCCGAGAGCGTGAGGATTACGATCTCGTCCCCCGCCGCGGCGTGCGCGGCGAGCGTGCCGCCCACGCCGATCTCCACGTCGTCGGGGTGCGCCCCGACCGCGAGGACGCGCAGGCGCGACGCGTCCCGCTCGCGGCGGGCGCGCTGGGCGAGCTCGGTCGCACGCTCCACGACCTGGGACGCCGTCACGGGTTTCACGAGGAAGTCGTCGGCGGCCTCGCGCAGGGCCTCGACGGCGTGGGACACCGTCGGGTACGCCGTGACGATCATGACCGGCAGCGTCGGGTCCGTCGCGCGGACGTCGGGGATGATCTCGAGGCCGGAGCGGCCGGGGAGCTGGATGTCGCTGACGAGCACGTCGAACCGCTGCCGGCGCAGCTCCGCGAGCGCCACCTCGGCGTCCCCGGCGACGACGACCCGCATCCCCCCGTAGCGCTCCAGGGCGATGCGCAGGAACTCCGCCGCGTCGTGGTCGTCCTCGAGCACGAGCGCCCGGAATCGGTCCTCGGACACGGCCTTCCTCCCCCGGATGTCGCCTGGCTCGTACCGTACGCGCGCCGCGCGGAGGGCGCCCGTGGACGGCGGTCCGGCGGGGCGAGGAGGAACGCGGGCGCGCGAGGCCGGCGTCGACGACGTCCGGTGCCCCCGAGCCGACCTCAGGCCTCCGTCGGGCCGAGGTCGGGCGCGGCGACGAACCGCGCGCGGGGCGCGGCGGCGCCGTGCAGCTCGAGCAGCACCAGCTCGTTGCCCTCCGCGCGGACCAGCGGGCCCGGCACGTAGTACGTGCCGGTGGGGCCCTGGCTCGAGTACCGCCCGAGCAGCTCGCCGTTGACCCAGGCGAGGCCGCGGGTCCAGCCGTCCAGGCGCAGGAAGTGGTCGGCGCCTCCGACGGAGCCGAACGTGCCGCGATGGAACGACGGCCCGGCGACCGGGGCGACCGGGGCGGTGTCGGCGTCGGCCGCGGCCGGCTGCCAGACGCCGGCGCCCGCCAGGAGCGCCGGGGCGTCCTCGAGCCGCAGGGGCACGGCCTGCCAGTCGGTGAGCGCTCGGGTGGCGGTGCGCACCGTGCCGACGAGGCCCTTGGGCTCGCCGATCCGGGGGCCGTAGTTGACGCGGCCGCGGTCCTCGACGAGCAGCGTCAGGGTGCCGGCCCGCCGCGGCAGGGGCAGCGACCAGGCGTGGGTGGTGCGGTCGAGCACGCC
Source organism: Isoptericola sp. NPDC057391 (assembly GCF_042668085.1). Taxonomy (NCBI): domain Bacteria; kingdom Bacillati; phylum Actinomycetota; class Actinomycetes; order Micrococcales; family Promicromonosporaceae; genus Isoptericola; species Isoptericola sp. NPDC057391. The sequence continues at coordinate 24,788 of NZ_JBHVBO010000004.1, forward strand.
CACCGGGTCGCCGTCGAGCGCGACGACGGCCCGGTCGCGCACCTCCTCGACCACGAGGACCGCGTCGTCGGCGGTGACCCGCGTGCCGTACAGCACGAAGCCGGACCACTGGCGCAGGTCGTCCGCGGTCGGGGGCTGCGGGGCCGACGTCCGCGTCCTGCGCCCGGACAGCTCGTCCAGGACGGCGTCCAGCGGCACCCGACGGTCGAGGACGACGTCGAGCTCCGGCGCCGGGGCCGGCTCGAGCGGCACCTCGTCGGGCACCGGGGCGTGCTTGGCGATCACCGCGCGCAGGGCGTGGAACTTCGCGGTGGGCGCGCCGTGCTCGGACAGCGGCGCGTCGTAGTCGTACGAGGTGGTGATGGGCAGGTACGTGCCCTTGTCGTTGGCCCCGCTGGTCAGCCCGAGGTTGGTGCCGCCGTGGAACATGTAGAGGTTGACCGACGCGCCCGCGCCGAGCAGGTCGTCGAGGTCGGCCGCGGTGGTCTCCGGGGCGGTGACGTGGTGCTCCAGGCCCCACGAGTCGAACCACCCGTCCCAGAACTCCATGCACATCAGCGGCCCCGTGGGCTGGTGGCGGCGCAGCACGGCGAGGCGCTCCAGGGAGCGGGAGCCGAAGTTCGCCGTCTTGTGCAGCTCGGGCAGGCCGCCGAGGGACAGGTGCTCGTCGTCGGCCTGGTCGCAGGTGAACAGCGGCACGTCGATCCCCTGGGCCCGCGTGAGGTCGACGAGCGCGCGCAGGTAGCGCGTGCGCTCGTCGGCCGGCACGCCCGGGTAGGCGCCGTACTCGTTCTCCACCTGCACCATGAGTACGGGACCGCCGCGCGTCACCTGCCGCTCGGCGACCACGGGCAGCAGGTGCGCGTAGTAGGTGCCGATCGCGGCAAGGAACGCCGGGTCGTGCCGCCGCACGCCGGTGCCCCGCCCGCCGGGACCGTCCGCGAACAGCCAGGCGGGCAGGCCGCCGCCGTCCCACTCCGCGCAGATGTACGGGCCGGGGCGCACGATCGCGTGCAGGCCCTCCGCCGCGACCAGGTCGAGGAAGCGGCCCAGGTCGCGGCGGCCGGTGAGGTCGAACTCGCCGGGCTGCGGGGCGTGGAAGTTCCACGGCACGTACGTCTCGATCGTGTTCAGCCCCATCAGCCGCGCCTTGCGGATCCGGTCGGCCCACTGGTCGGGGTGCACGCGGAAGTAGTGCAGCGCCCCGCTGATCACCTGGACGGGGCGGCCGTCGAGCAGGAAGTCCCGCTCGCCGATCTCGAACGTGGGCATGGCGCTGGGGGCCTTTCGACGAGGTGCGGTGCGGCGGCGGGGCGGCGGGGCGCCCCGCCGCCGGGGTCATGCGGACGGGCTCACTTGTTGACGGTGAAGCCCTGGCCGTTGCCGTACGTGGCGGACTGCTCCTGCCACGCGGCGAGGCCGTCGGTCAGCGTGGTGCCGGAGACGTACGCCTGGCCCACCGTGTCGTTGAAGACGGAGTTCGCGTAGACCTGGAAGGGCAGGTACTGCCAGCCCTCGACGACGTTCGCGGCGGAGTCGGCGAGCACCTCGTTGATCTTCTGGCCGCCGAAGTACTCGGACTCGGCGCCGCGGAACTCCTCCGACTCGAGGTCGGCGGTGGTGGCGGGGAACGCGCCGCCGTCGAGGCGGGTCTGCACGCCGTCCCCGTTCGTGGCGTAGTCCACGAAGGCGTAGGCGAGCTCGGCGTTCTCGCTGGCGGCGGGCACGGTCAGCGACGAGCCGCCGTTCTCCGACGTGGCGTGCTGCCCGGCCTCCCACTGCGGCATCTCGGCCACGCGCCACTTGCCCTTGCCCTGCGGGACGCCGGACTCCAGGTTGGCGGGCATCCACGCGCCGATCGTCAGCGTGGCGATCGTGCCGTTCCCGAGGCCCTGGTACCACTCGTCGCTCCACGAGCCGACGGGGGCGAGCAACTCCTCGTCGATCAGCTGCTGCCACACCTCGGTGAACTTCTGGGTGCCCTCGTCGCCGGCGAGGTCGATCGTCACGTCCGTGCCGTCCACCTGGAACGGCTGGCCGCCGGCCTGCCAGATCATGCTGGTGGTGAAGCCGGCGTCGCCGATGTCGTTGGCGATGTACGCCTTCGGGTCCTTCTCGTGGATGGTCCGCGCGGCCTCGAGGTACTCGTCCCACGTGGTCGGCACGTCCACGCCGTACTTGTCGAAGACCTCCTCGTTGTAGAAGAGGGCCATCGGGCCGGAGTCCATGGGCAGGCCGTAGACGCCGTCGCCGCTGTGCACGGAGTTCCACGGGCCGGTGCTGAACGTCCCGTCCAGCTCGTCCGCACCGAGCGGGCCGAGGTTGGTCAGCGCCTCCGAGATGGCGAACTGCGGCACCGCGAAGTACTCGATCTGCGCGACGTCGGGCACGCCGTCGCCGGCCGCGATCGCGTTCTGCAGCGCCGTGTACTGGTCGTTGGACGTGCCGACGTTCTCCAGGTTCACCGTGACGTTCGGGTACTTCTCCTCGAACTCGGTGACGACGTCCTCGAGGGTGGGCTCCCATGCCCAGACGGTGATCTCACCGCCCTCCTCGAGGGCGGCGGCGGTGTCGACGGGCGTGGCGTCGCCGCCCGTCCCTGCGTCCTCGCCCGAGGCGCAGGCGGCCAGGCCGAGGGCCAGCACGCCGGCAAGGGCGGTACCGCGTGCCAGGTGGCGGGATCGTGCGTTCATGGGGTCCTCACTTCATCGTCAGACGGGGATACGCGGGGAGATTCGGGGTTCATTCCTTGACGGACCCGGCGGCCAGGCCGGACTGCCAGTAGCGCTGCAGCAGCAGGAAGGCGGCGACGAGCGGCAGGATCGTGAGCAGCGCGCCGGTGATGACGAGGTTGAAGATCGCCTCGCCGCCGGCGGTGGCGGCCTGCGCGTTCCAGGCGTTGAGGCCCAGCGTCAGGGGGTACCAGGACGAGTCACGCAGCATGATCAGCGGCAGGAAGTAGTTGTTCCAGGTCGCGACCATCGTGAACAGCAGCACGGTGACGATCCCGGGCGCGAGCAGCGGCAGACTCACGCGGAAGAAGGTGCGGAACTCCCCCGCCCCGTCGATCCGGGCGGCCTCGAGCAGCTCGCCGGGAATGGCCTCGGCGGCGAAGGTCCACATGAGGTACAGCCCGAACGGCGAGATCAGCGACGGGATGATCACGGCCCACGGCGTGTTCGTCAGGCCGAGCTGGCTGAACATGAGGAAGGTCGGGACGGCGAGCGCGGTGCCCGGCACCGCGACGGCGCCGATGACGAGGGCGAACACCCCGCGCTTGCCGGGGAAGTCCAACTTCGCGAGGGCGTAGCCGCCCAGGATGGCGAGGAACGTCGCTCCCCCGGCGCCCACCACGACGTACAGCACGGTGTTGCCGAACCACCGCACGAAGACGCCGTCGTCGTAGGTCAGCGTGGTGACGATGTTGTCCCACAGGGAGAACGAGTCGCCGAACCACAGGCCGAACGAGGAGAACAGGTCCTCCTGCGTCTTGGTGGCGTTGATCAGCAGCCAGGCCAGCGGCACCAAGGAGTACACCAGCACGACGGCGGTGAGCACCGTGAGCAGCGGGCTGCGGCGGGGCCGGGCCACCGAGGGGCGGCGCGGGGCGCGTAGCCGTACGGCGGGGCGGGCGGGGGTGGCGGTCAGCGTCGACACGGGGTCACGGCTCCTTGCGCATGCCGCGCAGCTGCACCACGTAGGCGATCACCATGGTGATCAGGCCCATGATGATGGCCACGGTCGCGGAGTAGTTGTACTGCTGGCCGGAGAACGACAGCGAGTAGGCGTACAGGTTGGGCGTGTACGACGTCGTGATGGCGTTCGGGGCGAGCGACTGCAGGATGCTGGGCTCGTTGAACAGCTGGAAGCTGCCGATGATCGAGAAGATCGTGGCGATGACGAGCGCTCCGCGGATGGCGGGCAGCTTGATGGAGCCGATGACGCGCCACTGGCCGGCGCCGTCGATCTCCGCCGCCTCGTACAGCGAGTGCGGCACCACCCGCAGCGCGGAGTAGAAGATCAGCATGTTGTAGCCGACGAACTCCCAGGTGACGATGTTGCCGATCGACGCCAGGACGAGGTCCGGCGACAGGGGGTTCGGCAGGCTGACGCCGAGGGCGTCGTTGATGTTGCCGACCAGGCCGAAGCGCGTGCCGTACATGAAGCCCCACATGAGGGCGGCCACGACGGCGGGCACCGCATAGGGCATGAAGATCGAGATCCGGAAGAAGTTCTTGCCGTACAGCCGCCCGCTGTCGATCGCGAGGGCGACCAGCAGCGCGAGGCCGAGCATGATCGGCACCTGCACCAGCAGGAACAGGCTGACGCGGCCGAGGCCCTCCCAGAACTGCGGGTCCTCCAGCGCCTGCGCGTAGTTCTCGAGCCCGACGAACGTGGTGCCGCCGACCATCTGCGTGCGGAACACGGACAGGTACAGCGAGTAGGCGATCGGTGCCAGGAACACAAGCGCGAACACCAGCATGAAGGGGCCCACGAACATCCATCCCGTCCAGCGCCGGCGGCTGCGGCGCGCGACGGGAACGGCGGACTCGGTGGGCGGCACGGTGGGTGGCAAGGCTGCCGGAGCGTCAGCGGTCACGAAGCAACTCCCAGGGGGGACGGGCTGGATGTTTACGTAAACATCCAGCGGCCATTAGAGTGTCGCGAGGTGACGGGGATGTCAAGCCCTCGATGCCGGCAGAGCAACCCGGGGACCACAGGAGAGGCGGGGACGGTGGGGACGAACGGCGCACCCGGCGCGCAGGCCCGAGGGCGGGGGCGCCCTCGTTCGGCGCCCTCGATGGCCGAGGTCGCGGCGCTCGCGGGCGTGTCCTCGCAGACCGTCTCCCGCGTCTCGATGGGCCTCGACAACGTCAGGCCCGCGACCCGCGACCGCGTGCTCGCCGCCATGGCCGAGCTGGGCTACGCCCCCAACACCGCGGCCCGGGCGCTGCGGTACGGCAGCTTCCGCACCCTCGGTGTCATCGCCCACCAGCTGGCCCGCACGGGCGAGTCGCGCACCGTCGAGGCCGTCGTCGAGGCCGCCCGGGCGGAGGGCTACACCGTCACCATCGTCGACGTCGAGAGCCCCTCGCCGGACGACGTCTCCGCGGCGGTCACACGTCTCTCCCACCAGGCGATCGACGGGCTCGTCATCGTGCGCGCCGAGTCCGCGACCCCCGACACGCTGGCCCTGCCGGCGCAGCTGCCCGTCGTCGTCTCCGACTCGCGCTTCGTCGGCACGCACCCCGCCGTGCGCGCCGACCAGGCCGAGGGCTCGCGCCTCGCCGTGCAGCACCTGCTGGACCTCGGCCACCGCACCGTCCACCATGTGGCCGGCCCGGACGACTCCCTGCCCGCGCGCAGCCGCATCGACGCCTGGCGCGCCACGCTCGAGGCGGCAGGCCGGCCCGTGCCCGAGCCGCTGCACGGCGACTGGACCGCTCGGACCGGCTACGCCGTCGGCCGCGAGCTCGCCGCCGACCCCGACGTCACCGCCGTGTTCTGCGCCAACGACGAGACCGCGGCCGGCGTGCTGCACGCCCTGCACGAGGCCGGGCGCCGCGTGCCCGACGACGTGTCCGTCGTCGGCTTCGACGGGATCACCCTCGCCGAGCACCTGTGGCCGCCGCTGACCACCGTGGAGCAGGACTTCGCGCGCATCGGCAGCAGCCTCGTCGACCTGCTGCTGCGCCAGGTGCGCGACGACGTCGACCTGAGCGGCACGCACGAGACCGTGCCCGTGCGGCTCGTCGTGCGCGAGAGCACCGGCACGGCCCCGAGCCAGGGGTGACCCGGCCCGCGCCCCGCCGCCGGCCACCGGTGCGGGCGGCGTGCGCGACGGCGATCGCCGCCCTGTCGCCGAAAGCCGAACGCGCTCCACATCCCGGGGAGTAGGGTGCGGCCGGACGCCCGCCCCGCTCGCCGGGCCGCGCAGCCCGAACGACGTGATCCTGGACCCGGAGGTGACCGCGGATGACAGCACACCGGGCGGCCGGCGAGGAGGCCGGCACGCCGCCGTCGGGCGAGCGCGCGGTGTACTTCGTCTCCGACGGCACGGGCATCACGGCGGAGACGCTCGGTGGCGCGCTCCTCGTGAACTTCCCGGCGGTCGCGTTCCGCCGCCACACCGTCCCGTTCGTCGACAGCGACCGCGCCGCACGCGCCCTGGTCGCCGAGATCGACCGGTCCGCGGAGGACGGGCTGGGGCCGATCGTGTTCACCACGGTGCGGGCGCCGGCGGTCCGCGAGGAGCTCGACCGGTCGCGCGGCGTCCTCATCGACCTGCTCGGCGGACACCTCGTCGAGCTCGAGCAGGCCCTGGGCACGACGTCCAGCGAGCAGCTCGTGCCGTCCCACGGCGTCGGCGACCTGGAACGGTACTTCGCCCGCATGCGCGCGGTCGAGTACGCCATCGAGCACGACGACGGGCAGAGCCGGCGCGCGCTCGACCTCGCCGACGTCGTGATCATTGCGCCGTCGCGCTGCGGCAAGACCCCCACCACGATGTACCTCGCGCTGCAGCACGGCCTCCTCGTCGCGAACTACCCGCTGACCGAGGACGACTTCCCGACGGACGGCCTGCCGCCCGTCGTCGCCCCGTACGCCGAGCGGTGCTTCGGCCTCACCACGACGCCGCTGCGCCTGAGCCAGGTGCGGCACGAGCGGCGCCCGAACTCGCAGTACGCCAGCCTCGCCCAGTGCCGGCTCGAGCTGCGCCAGGCCGAGGACCTCTACCGGCGCACGCGCGTGCCGTTCCTCAACTCCTCCACCAAGAGCGTCGAGGAGATGGCCGCCGTCATCCTGCAGACCATGAAGCTGCGCGGCTGACGACGACTGCGATCCGTACCCACGATCCGCACCACGAAGGGACCGACGATGGCCCACATTCTCTGGTTCGACGAGATCGGCATGGACGACCTGCCCCGGGTCGGCGGCAAGAACGCCTCCCTGGGCGAGATGGTGTCCCGGCTCGCCGGCGCCGGCGTCCGCGTGCCGCCCGGGTTCGCCACGACGGCCGAGGCCTACCGCCGGTTCCTCGAGCACGACGACCTCGCCGGGCGCATCCGCGCCGCCGTGGAGGGCCTGGACACGGACGACGTCGCCGAGCTCGCGCGGGTGGGGTCCGCGGTGCGCGGCTGGGTCGAGCACCAGCCGTTCCCGGCCGACGTCGAGGCGGACGTGCGCGCGGCGTTCGCGAAGCTGATGACCGAGGACGCCGACCCGGAGCGGGTGACGTGGGCGGTGCGCTCGAGCGCCACGGCCGAGGACCTGCCCGACGCGTCGTTCGCCGGGCAGCAGGAGACGTTCCTCAACATCGGCGGCATCGACAACGTGCTGCACGCCGTGCGGTCCGTCTTCGCCTCCCTGTACAACGACCGGGCGATCGCCTACCGGGCGCACCACGGGTTCGACCAGCACGACGTCGCCCTGTCGGCCGGGGTGCAGCGGATGGTGCGCTCCGACGTCGGCGCCTCCGGCGTCATGTTCACCGTCGACACCGAGTCCGGCTTCGACCAGGCGGTCTTCGTCACCAGCTCCTACGGGCTCGGGGAGGCCGTGGTGCAGGGCGCGGTCAACCCGGACGAGTTCTACGTCTACAAGCCCGCGCTGCGCGCCGGACGACCCGCCGTCCTCAAGCGGTCCCTCGGCGAGAAGGCCGTCGCCATGCGCTACGCCGCCGGACGGCACGTCGGCGGCAGCACGGTCTTCGCCGACGTCGACCCCGGCGAGCGCGCCCGCTTCTCGCTCACCGACGCCGAGGTCACCGAGCTCGGACGGGTCGCCCTCGTGATCGAGGACCACTACGGCCGCCCCATGGACATCGAGTGGGGCAAGGACGGCGTCGACGGGAGGCTCTACGTCCTGCAGGCACGCCCCGAGACGGTCGTGTCCCGCGACTCGGGGAACGTCGTGCGCCGCTTCGCCCTCCGCGAGCGCGGCACCGTGCTGCTCGAGGGGCGCGCCATCGGGCAGAAGATCGGCGCCGGCCGCGTGCGGGTGCTGACCTCGGTCGACCAGATGCACGACTTCGCCCCCGGCGACGTCCTCGTCGCGGACATGACGGACCCCGACTGGGAGCCCATCATGAAGCGCGCCGCCGCGATCGTGACGAACCGCGGCGGGCGCACCTGCCACGCCGCGATCATCGCCCGCGAGCTCGGCATCCCCGCCGTCGTGGGCACCGGCTCCGCCACGCGCGACCTGCCGGACGGGCGCGAGGTGACCGTCTCCTGCGCCGAGGGCGACGAGGGGCGCGTGTACGAGGGGACGCTGGCGTTCGACGACGAGGCGACCGAGCTCGACCGGATGCCCGAGCCGCCCGTGAAGATCATGATGAACGTCGGCACCCCCGACCAGGCGTTCTCCTTCGCCCGGCTGCCGAACCACGGCGTCGGGCTGGCCCGCCTCGAGTTCATCATCAACCGGCAGATCGGCATCCACCCCCGCGCCCTCCTCGACGCCGGCGACCCGGCGGCCGACCTGCCCGACGAGCTGCGCGACGAGGTCGCGACCCGCGTCGCCGCGTACCCGTCGCCGCGCGAGTACTTCGTGCAGCGCGTGGCCGAGGGGGTGTCGACGATCGCCGCCGCCTTCGCGCCCGAGCCCGTCATCGTGCGCCTCAGCGACTTCAAGTCGAACGAGTACGCCAACCTCCTCGGCGGCACGCTCTACGAGCCCGACGAGGAGAACCCGATGATCGGCTACCGGGGCGCGTCCCGGTACCTCTCCCCCGACTTCCGCGCGTGCTTCGACATGGAGTGCGAAGCGCTGCGCCGCGTGCGCGACGACACCGGCCTCACCAACGTGCGGGTCATGATCCCGTTCGTGCGCACCGTCGCCGAGGCCGAGGGGGTCGTCGAGCTCCTCGCCGAGAACGGGCTGCGGCGCGGCGAGAACGGCCTGCAGGTCGTCATGATGTGCGAGGTGCCGTCCAACGCCCTGCTGGCCGACGAGTTCCTCGAGCACGTCGACGGCTTCTCCATCGGGTCCAACGACCTCACCCAGCTCACGCTCGGCCTCGACCGCGACTCCGCGCTCGTCGCGGGCACGTTCGACGAGCGCGATCCCGCGGTCCGCGAGCTCCTCGGGCTCGCCATCGACGCCTGTCGCCGCCACGGCAAGTACATCGGCATCTGCGGGCAGGGGCCCTCCGACCACGCCGACCTCGCCCGCTGGCTCGTCGAGCGCGGCATCGAGTCCGTGTCCCTCAACCCCGACACCGTCGTCGACACCTGGCTCGACCTCGCGGCCACCACCCAGGAAGGAAGCACGCGTGCCTGACGTCCCCGCCCCCGACGAGCTCACGCCCTCGACCCGGCCCGAGCTGACCAACGTCCGGTTCCTCGGCAACGAGGTCACCTCCCCGTACCTCTCGGTCGGCGACTACACGTACTACGACACCGAGGGGAACGAGGCCCCGTTCGAGCAGGCGAACGTCAAGTACCTCTACGGGCCGCAGCGGCTTCTCATCGGCCGGTTCACCACGATCGGCCCGGGGGCGACGTTCCTCATGCCGGGCGGGAACCACCCCATGGCCGGCCCCTCCACCTACCCGTTCACGATGTTCGGCGGCGCGTGGACGGAGCAGACCCTCGAGACCTTCCTGTCGCTCGAGCAGCCCGGCGACACCGTGATCGGCAACGACGTGTGGATCGGCCGCGAGGCGACGATCATGCCCGGCGTCACCATCGGCGACGGAGCCGTCGTCGGCGCGCACAGCGTGGTGACGAAGGACGTCGAGCCCTACGCCGTCGTCGCCGGCAACCCCGCGCGGCACATCCGCGTGCGGTTCGACCCCGACGACGTCGAACGGCTGCTCGCCGTCCGGTGGTGGGACTGGCCCGTCGAGACCATCACCGAGCACGCGGCGACCATCATGGCGGGCACGCCCGCGCAGCTCGAGGCCATCCACCGCGGACTGCCCCCGACCTGACCACGCACCGCGAGACCGGCCCGCTACAGGTAGAGGAGCCGGCACCCCGACGGCGTCCGCGGATACGACGAAGGTCTCGACCTCAGATGGGTCGAGACCGTCGTCAACTCGAGGTACCGGAGCCGTCGGTCAGACGTTGAACCCCAGCATCCGAAGCTGCTCGCGGCCATCGTCGGTGATCTTCTCCGGGCCCCACGGCGGCATCCAGACCCAGTTGATGCGGAAGCCGTCGACGAGGCCCTCGAGCGCGGTGCCCGCCTGGTCCTCGATGACGTCGGTGAGCGGGCAGGCCGCCGACGTGAGCGTCATGTCGATGGTGGACATGTTGTTCTGGTCCACCTGGATGCCGTAGACGAGGCCCAGGTCGACGACGTTGATGCCCAGCTCGGGGTCGATGACGTCGCGCAGCGCCTCCTCGACGTCGGCGGCCGTCGTGGGCGTGGGGGCCGCGGCCGGCTCGGCGACGGGCGGGGCGGCCGCGTCAGTCGTGTTCTCGGTCATCGTGTCCTCTCAGGTTCAAGCTCAGGTTCGGGTCGGCTTCAGCTCAGCGCGCCGCTGCGCGCCAGCGAGTCCTTGAGCGCCGCCCAGCCGAGCAGCGCGCACTTGATGCGGGCGGGGTACTGCGAGACGCCGGTGAACGCGCTCGCGTCGCCGAGGGCGTCCAGCGCGTCCTCGTCGTCCAGGCCCTTGCCCCGCGAGGCCATGAGGTCGTGGAAGACGGCGTCCAGGCGGGCGACGTCGGCCAGGTCGTGCCCGGTGACGAGCTCCGTCATCACGGAGGCGGACGCCTGCGAGATGGAGCAGCCCTGGCCCTCCCAGGACACCCCGGCGACGGTGGCTCCTGCTCCGTCACCCTGGATGTCCACGCGCAGCGTGATCTCGTCGCCGCAGGTCGGGTTGACCTGGTGCGACTCCCCGGTCCGGTGGTCGCCGGGCGCGTCCACGAGGCCCCGCCCGTGCGGGCGCTTCGCGTGGTCCAGGATCACCTGCTGGTACATCTGCTCGAGCGAGCTCACTGCCGTCCTTCCCGCCTGCCGTCAGTCCACACCGAAGAACGCTCGCACGCCCGCCAATGCTTCCCGGAACGCCGCGATCTCCTCGGCCGTGGTGTACACGGAGGCCGACGCGCGCGCCGTCGCCGCCACCCCGAACCGGCGGTGCAACGGCTGCGCGCAGTGGTGCCCCACGCGGACGGCGATGCCCTTGTCGTCGAGCACCTGCCCGACGTCGTGCGCGTGCACGCCGTCGACCGCGAACGACACGACGGCGAGCCGGTCGCGCGCGTCCGCCGGGCCGACGATCCGCACGCCGGGGATCTCGCCGATGCGCACCAGCTCGACCGCGAGCTCGCGCTCGTGCTCGGCCACGCGGTCCATGCCCAGCTCGTCGAGCCACTGGGCGGCGCAGCCCATGCCCACGGCCTGGGCGACCATCTGCGTGCCCGCCTCGAACCGCTGCGGCGGCGGGGCGTACGTGGTCCCGTCCATGGTCACGACCTCGACCATCGACCCGCCCGTGGTGACCGGAGGCATGGCCTCGAGCAGCTCGCGCCGCCCGTAGAGGGCCCCGACCCCCGTGGGGCCGAGCATCTTGTGCGCGCTGAAGGCGGCGAAGTCGACGTCCAGGGCATGCAGGTCGACGGGCAGGTGCGGCACGGACTGGCAGGCGTCGAGCACCGTGAGCGCTCCGACCCGCTTGGCCGCCGCGACCAGCTCGGCCACCGGCGCGATCGCGCCGGTCACGTTCGACACGTGGCCGAACGCCACCACCCGGGTGCGGTCGGTGACCACGCTCGCGACGTCGGACAGGTCGATCCGCCCTTCGTCGTCGACCCCGAACCAGCGCAGGACGGCGCCCGTGCGGGCGCACAGCTCCTGCCACGGCACGAGGTTGGCGTGGTGCTCCGCCTCGGTGACGACGATCTCGTCGCCCGGCGCCAGGCGGAACCGCTCGGCCGCCGCTCCCCCGCGGCCTGCCGTCGCGTTGGAGAGCGCGTAGGCCACGAGGTTGAGGGCGGCCGTCGCGCCCGGCGTCCAGACGATCTCGTCGGTGCCCGCCCCGACGAAGGAGGCCACGGCAGACCGGGCGTCCTCGAACGCCTCGGTCGCCTCCTCCGCGAGCTGGTGCGCGCCGCGGTGCACGGCGGCGTTGCGCTGCTCGTAGAAGTCGACCTCGGCCTCGAGCACCACGTTCGGCTTCTGCGAGGTGGCGGCCGAGTCCAGGTACACCAGGGGCCGACCACCCCGCACCGTGCGCCCGAGCAGCGGGAAGTCCGCCCGCACGGCCGCGAGCTCCGCCGCGGTGAGCGACGGGCGCACGGTGTCGGTGGTGGTCATGCTGTCCTCCTGGTGACTGCTCCTCGAGGAGAGGAGGTCAGGCCATCGTGGCGCCGGTGCCGACGTACTTGTCGTAGCCGTTCTCCTCGAGCTGCTCCGCGAGCTCGGGGCCACCCTCCTCGGCGATCTTGCCGTCGACGAAGACGTGCACGAAGTCCGGCTTGATGTAGCGCAGGATGCGCGTGTAGTGCGTGATGAGCAGCACGCCGACGTCGGTGTTCGCCTTGGCGCGGTTCACGCCTTCCGACACGACGCGCAGCGCGTCGACGTCGAGACCGGAGTCGGTCTCGTCGAGGATCGCGAAGTGCGGCTTGAAGAGCTCCATCTGGAGGATCTCGTGGCGCTTCTTCTCACCGCCGGAGAAGCCCTCGTTGACCGAGCGCTCGGCGAAGGTCGAGTCGATGCGGAGGTTCTCCATGGCGGACTTGACCTCCTTGCCCCACGTGCGCAGGGCGGGCGCCTCGCCGGCGATGGCGGTCTTGGCGGTGCGCAGGAAGTTCGCCACGGACACGCCGGGCACCTCGACCGGGTACTGCATGGCGAGGAAGAGTCCGGCACGGGCGCGCTCGTCGACGGTCATCGCGAGGACGTCCTCGCCGTCGAGCGTGACGGTGCCCGAGGTCACCGTGTACTTCGGGTGGCCGGCGAGGGCCGAGGCGAGGGTCGACTTGCCCGAGCCGTTCGGCCCCATGATGGCGTGCGTCTCGCCCGAGTTGATGGTCAGGTCGACGCCGCGCAGGATCGGCTTGGCGCCTTCCTTGGTCTCGACGCTGACGTGCAGGTCGCGGATCTCCAGGGTGGGCATGCTTCGTGTCTCCAGGTCTGTGTTGCGAAAGTCTGAGGCAGGTCAGGACGCGACGGCGAGCCGCTCGTCGACGTCCACGAGGATGCGGTCGCCGTCCACGGTCACCGGGTACACCGGCACGGGCTGCGTCGCGGGGAGCTGGACCGGCTTGCCGGTGCGCAGGTCGAACTGCGAGCCGTGCAGCCAGCACTCGACCAGGCAGCCCTCGACCTCCCCGTCGGACAGGGAGACCTGTCCGTGCGAGCAGATGTCCGAGAGGGCGTGCCAGCCGCCGTCGGCGTCGCGCACGACGGCGACCGGGACCGGGGCCCCGTCCGCGCCGTCGAGCTCCACGAGCATGGCTTCCTCGGGGGCGAGGTCGTCGGCCATGCAGGCCAGCTGAGAGGTCATCGGAGGCTCACTCCGCGACCGGCGCGACGCCGGTGATGACGCTCATCGACTTCTCCAGCTCGGCCTCGATCGAGGCGAGCAAGCGCTCCTCGACCGACTCCACGCCGATCTCCTCGATCAGCTCGGCGAAGAAGCCGCGCACGACGAGACGGCGCGCGTCCACCTCGGGGATGCCGCGGGCCATGAGGTAGAAGAGCTGCTCGTCGTCGAACCGGCCGGTCGCCGACGCGTGCCCCGCGCCCTCGATCTCGCCCGTCTCGATCTCCAGGTTCGGCACCGAGTCGGCGCGGGCGCCGTCGGTGAGGACCAGGTTGCGGTTGAGCTCGTACGTGTCGGTGCCCTCGGCCTCGGCCTGGATCAGCACGTCGCCGACCCACACCACGTGGGCGCCGGCGCCCTGCAGGGCGCCCTTGTAGGTGACGCGCGACTTGCAGCGCGGCACGGCGTGGTCCACGAACAGGCGGTGCTCCTGGTGCTGGTCCGCGTCCGCGAAGTACAGGCCGACCATCTCGACCTCGCCGCCCTCGCCGGTGAACGTGGCGTCCGGCGTGATGCGCACGACGTCGCCGCCGAAGGTCACGACGACGTGCTTGAGCTTGGCGTCGCGGCCGATGCGGGCACGGTGGCTGGAGGCGTGCACGGCGCCGTCCGCCCAGTCCTGGACGGTGACGACGGTGAGGTGCGCGCCCTCGTCGACGACGATCTCGACCGTCTGGTTGAGGGTCGCGTCGCCGCGGTGGTCGATGACGACGACGCCCTCGGCGTGGTGCTCGGCGTGCACCAGCAGGTGCTGCGCCGTGAGGTCCTTGGTCGCGCCCTCGACGCGCACGGAGGTGACGTCGCTGGCGACGGCCTCGGCCGGGAGCGTGACGACGGTCGCCTCGGCGGCCGCGTTCCACGCGGTGACGGCGGTGCGGTCGCCCGGCTTGCCCGTGGTGCCCAGGCGCGGGTCGTCCTTGCCGACGATCTCGACCTTGGCCTCGGGGGCCTCGACGACGGTCGTCAGGACGCCGCCGGCGCCGTGCTCCTCGCCGAACAGCGGCTGGAGCCGTGCGACGGGCGAGAACCGCCACTCCTCCTCGCGCCCGGTGGGCACGGGGATGTCGGCGAGGTCGAACGAGGTCTTGCGCTCCGCGCGCGAGCCCGCCGGGACGACGCCGTGGGAGTGGGCGCCGTCGGCCACGGCGCGGGAGTGATCCGTGGACAGATCAGTGGTAGCAGTCATTTCAGCCGACGGACCCTTCCATCTGCAGCTCGATGAGGCGGTTGAGCTCGAGCGCGTACTCCATGGGCAGCTCGCGCGCGATGGGCTCGACGAACCCGCGCACGATCATGGCCATCGCCTCGGTCTCCTCCATGCCTCGGGACATGAGGTAGAACAGCTGGTCCTCGCTCACCCGCGAGACCGTCGCCTCGTGCCCCATCGACACGTCGTCCTCGCGGACGTCGACGTACGGGTAGGTGTCGGACCGGGAGATCTGGTCGACGAGCAGCGCGTCGCACAGCACGGTCGACGCGGAGTGCTTGGCGCCCTCGAGCACCTGCACCAGGCCGCGGTACGACGTGCGGCCGCCGCCGCGGGCGACGGACTTCGACACGATCGACGACGACGTGCGCGGCGCGGCGTGCACCATCTTGCAGCCGGCATCCTGGTGCTGGCCCTCGCCCGCGAAGGCGATGGACAGCGTCTCGCCGCGGGCGTGCTCGCCCAGCAGGTAGATCGCCGGGTACTTCATCGTCACCTTGGAGCCGATGTTGCCGTCGACCCACTCCATGGTGGCGCCCTCGGCGGCCGTGGCGCGCTTGGTCACCAGGTTGTACACGTTGTTCGACCAGTTCTGGATGGTCGTGTACCGCACGCGGGCGTTCTTCTTCACGACGATCTCGACGACCGCGGAGTGCAGCGAGTCGCTCGAGTAGATCGGCGCGGTGCAGCCCTCGACGTAGTGCACGTAGGAGCCCTCGTCCGCGATGATCAGCGTCCGCTCGAACTGGCCCATGTTCTCCGTGTTGATGCGGAAGTAGGCCTGCAGCGGGATCTCGACGTGCACGCCCGGCGGCACGTAGACGAACGAGCCGCCCGACCACACGGCCGAGTTCAGCGCGGCGAACTTGTTGTCGCCCGCCGGGATGACGGTGCCGAAGTACTCCTGGAACAGCTCCGGGTAGTCGCGCAGGCCCGTGTCCGTGTCCACGAAGATGACGCCCTGGGCCTCGAGGTCCTCGCGGATCTGGTGGTACACGACCTCGGACTCGTACTGCGCGGCGACGCCGGCCACGAGGCGCTGCTTCTCCGCCTCCGGGATGCCGAGCTTGTCGTAGGTGGCGCGGATGTCCTCGGGCAGGTCCTCCCAGCTGGCGGCCTGCTTCTCCGTGGAGCGCACGAAGTACTTGATCCGGTCGAAGTCGATGCCGGTGAGGTCGGCGCCCCAGTTCGGCATGGGCTTCTTGTCGAACAGGCGCAGCGCCTTGAGGCGCGCCTTGCGCATCCACTCGGGCTCGTCCTTCAGCTCCGAGATGTTCTTGACGACGTCCTCGTTGAGGCCGCGCTGCGCAGCCTCGCCCGCGGCGTCGCTGTCGCGCCAGCCGTACTCGTACGCACCGATCGAGGCGATGATCTCGTCATCGGACCGCTTCTCGGTGCTCTCCGCTGCCGCCTGGGCGGCGTCCTGGGTGGGAGCGCTCATCGTGTTCCTTCCTGCGTGCCGCGGGTGCGGTGGGCCGGGGTGGGGAGGTTCTGGGGCGTGACGACCGGGACGTTCGTGACGCAGGCGTGCGCGCCGCCCGCGATCGTCGCCAGGCGTTGGACGTGGGTGCCGAGCAGCTCCGAGAACGCGCGGGCCTCGGCCTCGCACAGCTCGGTGAACTCCTCGGCGACGTGCTGCACCGGGCAGTGGCCCTGGCACAGCTGGACGGTGGGCAGCAGCGGGCCGCTCACCGGGCGGACCGAGGCGGCGTAGCCGTCGGCCGAGAGCAGGTCGGCGAGCTGGGCCGCGCGTTCCTGCGGGTCGGTGGCCGTGAGGCGGGGGGCGTACCGCGCGACGACGGCGTCGTACCGGTCGGCGGCGAACCGCGCGACGGCGTCCGTGCCGCCCGTCTCGCGCAGGTAGCGCATCACCTGCGCCGCGAGCTCGGAGTACCCGCCGGCGAGGTCGGACTGGCCGCGCGCGCTGACGACGTAGCGGCGGGCGGGGCGGCCCCGACGGCCGGACGACGGGCCGGCGTCGTGCACCGCGATCGTGCCGTCCTCCTCGAGGCAGGCGAGGTGCCGGCGCACGGCGGCGGAGGTCAGGCCGAGCCGGTCGGCGAGCTCACCCGCCGTGACGGGGCCCTCGCCGGCGACGAGCTCCAGGACGCGGCGGCGGGTGGTGCCGTCGGCCTCGGGCGCGCCGTCGAGGATCACCGGGGCGCCGACGGGGGCGCGGCGCGCGGGCGTGCGGTCGGTCGTGCTCGTCGGCATGCGCTCATCCCCCCATAAGGCTCGTGGACCACCCCGGAGGGCGGGTCTTGGTGCAGACCTCGACCACCGGCGACGACGTCGATATAGGGAACATCCTTGTTGCGTAATCCAGGATGTCAAGCAAGGCAAGCCTCACCGGAGCCCCTTCCAGGCCCCGGTGTCGCGAACGTCACTCGTCGGTGACGATGCGCCCCTCGATGACCTCGCCCGGACGGCCGCCCTGCCCCCCGCCGGGTCCCTGCTGCCCGAGCTGGCGCAGCTTGACCCCGAGGGCGATCATCACGATCCCGATGACCACCGCGAACACGCCGATCACGATGGACAGGCCGACGATCGCGTCGGACGGGTTGGCGAAGCACACCACCGCGAGCGCGACCAGCAGCAGGCCGGCGAGCAGGTTCCACACCCACGACGCCCCGCCGCGTCGGCGCATGGCCGGCACGACGAACAGCTGCAGGAGGCCGAAGAGCAGCGCCCAGATGGCCACGAGGATGAGGACCACGCCGAGGAACACCTTGGGCAGGAGCAGCAGGAGGGCGCCGAACACGAGCGCCACGATCCCGATGCCCGTGTTCACCGAGCCCGCCGACGTCCCCCGGCGGCGGATCCCGTCGACGACGCTCACGAGCCCGTCCACCAGCACGAAGACCCCGAAGACCTGGACCAGCGCCGTCGGGGTCTTGTCCGGCCAGAAGATCGCCAGCAGACCGAACAGCAGCGCGAGCACGCCCCGCACCACGGGCCAGTACCAGAGCCGCCGCGCCAGCGCGGCGACGTCCTGGGGCGGCGTGAACGCGTAGAAGGTCATGTCCGTCGTGCTCCTCGGGTCGTCGTCCGCACGTGCGCCGCCCGGCCGGGCGACGTCCGTAGAATCTTCCGGTGCCCACCTCGATTGCGCCATCGGGCGCGGACGGCGTCACGCCGTCCGCGCACTCTGCCGAGGACCCGCGCGCCGGCTCCGTCGACCCCGCTGCCGAGGCCGCCGTCCGCGTGCGGGGCCTGGTCAAACGCTACGACGGGCGCGACGTCGTCGCAGGCCTGGACCTCGTCGCCGACGCGGGGGCGGTCACCGCCGTGCTCGGCCCGAACGGCGCGGGCAAGACCACGACCGTCGAGTGCTGCGAGGGGCTGCGCTCCCCCGACGGCGGCACCGTGCGCGTGCTCGGCCTCGACCCCGTGGCGGACGCCCGCGCGCTGCGCCCCCGCGTCGGCGTCATGCTGCAGGACGGCGGGCTGCCCACCGGTGCCCGAGCGGGCGAGGTGCTGCGGCACGTCGCCTCGATGTACGCGGCGCCGCGGGACCTGGGCGAGCTCGGCGAGCGTCTCGGCCTCGGGTCGTTCGCCCGGACCACGGTGCGGCGCCTGTCCGGCGGGCAGCGCCAGCGGCTGTCGCTCGCGGCCGCGGTCGTCGGGCGTCCGGAGGTGGTCTTCCTCGACGAGCCGAGCGCCGGCATGGACCCGCAGAGCCGCCACGCGGTGTGGGACCTCGTGCGCGAGCTGCGCGACGAGGGCACCGCCGTCGTCCTCACGACGCACCTCATGGACGAGGCCGAGGATCTCGCCGACCGCGTGCACGTGGTCGACCACGGCCGCGTCATCGCGAGCGGCAGCGTGCCCGAGCTCCTCTCCCCCGACCCGCAGGCCGACCGCACGCTGCGCTTCGACGCCGTGCCCGGCCTCGACGTCGCGGCGGTCGCCGCCGCGCTCGGAGACCCGGGTGGCGCCGGCACCTGGACGGTCACCGAGCCGCAGCCCGGCTCGTACGTCGTCGCGGGGCCCGTCGGGCCGCGCGCCCTGACCGCGCTCACCGGGTGGCTCGCCGACCACGACGTCCTCGCGAGCCGCCTCACCGTGGGCCGGCGCACGCTGGAGGACGTCTTCCTCGACCTGACGGGACGGCACCTGCGATGACCACCCCCACGGGCAGCGCCGTTGCACCTGCCCCAGCACCCGCCCCCGCGCTCGCCGCCCCTGCCTGGCGGCGCGTGCTCTCGCAGGCCGGCTTCGAGACGCGGGCCGTGCTGCGCAACGGCGAGCAGCTGCTCGTCACGATCGTGCTGCCGGTCATGGTGCTGGTGGGCCTGACGCGCACCAGCGTCGTCGAGATCGACACCGGCGGCCTGTCCCGCATCGACTTCGTCACGCCGGGCGTCCTCGCGCTCGCCTGCGTCTCGACGGCGTTCACCTCGCAGGCCATCGCGACCGCCTTCGACCGCCGCAACGGCGTGCTGCGGCTCCTGGCGACGACGCCGCTCGGGCGCGGCGGGCTCCTCGCCGGCAAGCTGCTGGGCGTCCTGGCCGTCGAGGTGGTGCAGGTCGTCGTCGTCGGCGCGGTCGCCCTCGCGCTGGGCTGGCAGCCCGCGGCGGGCGGGATCCTCGCGGCCGTGGGCGTCGGGCTGCTCGGCACGGCGTGCTTCACCGCGCTCGCGCTCCTGCTGGCGGGCACGCTGCGCGCCGAGGGCGTGCTGGCGCTCGCCAACCTCGTCCTCGTGCTCCTCGTCGTGGGCGGCGGGCTGCTGGTGCCGCCGGAGCAGCTCCCCGGCCCGCTAGAGCACCTCGCGGCGTTCCTGCCCTCGGGCGCGCTCGGCGAGGCGATGCGGGGCGCCCTGCTCGGCACCGGCGTCCCCGCGCTCGCGCTCGGCGTGCTCGCCGCGTGGACCGCGCTGTTCTCCTGGGCCGCCGCCCGGTTCTTCCGCTGGCAGTGACGGCGTCGGCGCGGGGCGCGGGAACGGGCCAAGGTCACACCGCGAGGCCGGCCGAGGCGGAGGAACGGCGCGCGCCTGGCGATACCGTGGACCCGTGACCTCGCCGAGCCCTGCCGTGCCCGCCCCCGAGGCAGGCGCGGGCACCACGCCCGACCGGACCGACCGCCCCGACCGCCTCGCCCGGTTCCGGCCGTGGACGCGCGGCGTCCTGCTCGCGAACGTCATCGGGCAGATCCTCATCATCGGCACGGGAGGCGCCGTCCGCCTCACCGACTCGGGGCTCGGCTGCTCCACCTGGCCGATGTGCGAGCCGGGACACTTCACGCCGGTCTTCCACGAGGCGTCCTCGATCCACTCCTTCGTCGAGTTCGGCAACCGGACCATGACGGGCGTCCTCAGCGTCATCGGCGTGATGCTGCTGGTCCTCGTCTGGACGGACCGGAGCCGGTCCGAGTCCTACCGGGCGCTCGGCATCGTGCCCCTCGCCGGCGTGCTCACCCAGGCGGTCATCGGGGGCGTCGTCGTCCTGCTGCACCTGCACCCGGGCTGGGTCTCCCTCCACTTCGGCGTCTCGGTGGCGCTCGTGTGGTTCAGCGCGTACCTGCTGCACCGGCACGGCGAGGGCGACGGCCCACCGCGCCGCGTCGCGGGCCGCGGCGTGGCGACGGCGGGCGCCCTGCTCGGCCTGCTGCTGATCCCCGTCGTCACGCTGGGCGTGCTCGTGACGGGCTCCGGCCCGCACTCCGGCGACACCGAGGTGGGCTACCGCCTCGCGCTCGACCCGCTGACGATGACCCGCGCGCACTCGGCCAGCGTGTGGCTGTTCACGCTCGCCCTCGTGGCGCTGCTGGTCCTGCTGCACCGCGCGCCTGCCGGCCCGCGGGTCTCCGCGGCCCGCAAGGGCGCCTGGCTGCTGCTCGCGGTCACCCTGGCGCAGGGCCTCGTCGGGTACGTCCAGTACTTCACCGGTCTGCCCGAGCTGCTCGTCGGCATCCACCTCGTGGGCGCCGGCTGCCTCACGTGGGCCACGGCGAACGCCGTCCTGAGGCTGCGCACCCGCGCCTGACGCCGCCGTCCGCGCGCTACGGTGCAGGCGTGCGCATCGAGGTCGACGGCCGCCCCGCGACGGCCGAGCAGGTCGCGTCCACGGACGGACACTTCACCGCCATGCAGGTGCGCGGCGGCGGCGTGCAGGGCCTGGAGCACCACCTGAGACGGCTGGACGCCGCCCACCGCGAGATCTTCGGGCTGCCGCTCGACGGCGATCGCGTCCGCCGCCTCGTGCGGCACGCCCTGGCGGGGCAGGCCGACGCCTCCGTCCGCGTCGTCCTGCGCGACCCGGAGCACGTCGCCGTCCAGGTCGGCGAGCCCCGCCGCCCGCCCGCACGCCCCCAACGCCTGCGGTCGGTGCCGTACCTGCGCCCGTTCGCCCACCTCAAGCACCTGGGCGGCTTCGCGCAGGCGCAGTGGGCACGACAGGCCGGGCGCGAGGGGCACGACGACGCGCTGCTCGTCAGCCCCGACGGCGCCGTCGCGGAGTCCACGGTCGCGAACGTCGGCGTGCTCGGGCCCGACGGCGACGTGCTCTGGCCGGACGCCCCGCACCTGCGCGGCACCGGCCTCGCCCTGGTCGAGGAGACGACGCCGACCCGCACCGGCCCGGTGCACGTCGACGACCTGGGCCGGTCCGCCGGGGCGTTCCTCGTCAACTCGATCGGCATCGTCGCGGTCGCGTCCGTCGACGGGACGGACCTCCCGGACGCGACCGCGCACGTGGAGGCGATCAGGCGGCGGGTGGCCGCCCTGCCCTGGGCCCCGCCGTAGGCCTTGACCGGCTGACGGCAGCGGCGCCAGCACGTGACAGTCGCGGCGCGACCGCGTGACAGCGCCGTGACAGCACGCTGCGAGCGGCGCCCCGCACGGTGGTGCCATGACCACCACCGCGATCGAGGCCGAGGGCCTCGTCAAGACGTTCGGCGACAACCGCGCCGTGGACGGGGTCGACCTCGAGGTCGCCACCGGCACGGTCCACGGGGTCCTCGGCCCGAACGGCGCCGGGAAGACCACCACGATCCGCATGCTGGCGACCCTGCTGCGCCCGGACGCCGGCCGGGCGTCCGTCTTCGGCCACGACGTCGCGCGCGAGCCGTTCGTCGTGCGGCAGCTCATCGGCGTGACGGGCCAGTACGCATCCGTCGACGAGACGCTCAGCGCCACCGAGAACCTCCTGCTGTTCTGCCGCCTCAACGGGCTCAAGGGCTCCGCCGCGACGCGTCGCACCCGCGATCTGCTCGAGGAGTTCAGCCTCACCGACGCCGCCGCGCGGCCCCTGAAGAACTTCTCCGGCGGCATGCGGCGTCGCCTCGACCTGGCGGCGAGCCTCATCGCCCAGCCGCCCCTGCTGTTCCTGGACGAGCCGACCACCGGCCTCGACCCGCGCACCCGCGCCCAGATGTGGGAGACCATCCGCCGCCTCGTCGCGACGGGCTCTACCGTCCTGCTCACCACGCAGTACCTCGACGAGGCCGACCAGCTGGCCGACCGCATCGCCGTGATCGACCGCGGCCACGTCGTCGCGGAGGGCACCGGGGACGAGCTCAAGTCGTCCGTGGGGCAGCAGTCGCTGCAGCTCGCCCTCGTGCGCCCCGACGACGCCCCGGCGGCCCAGGCGGCGGTGCAGGACGTGCTCGGCGTCGCCGCGACGGTCTCCCCCGAGGCGCGGCGCCTCACCGTCCCGGTTGCCGACCCCGCCCGCGTCACGGACCTGCTGGTCCACCTGCGCGGCGCCGGCGTCGACCTCGACGGCCTGTCGATGGACAAGCCCACGCTCGACGAGGTGTTCCTGACGCTGACCGGCCACGACGCCACCGACCAGTCCACGACCGACCGAGCCGGCGCCGGCTCCCCCGAGCCCGAGGAGATCTCCGCATGACCACCCTCACCACCACCCCCGCACCGGTGGCGCCCGGCGGGCGCATCGTCCCCGGCGCCGAACGCGCCCTGCGCAACCGCGTGACCGCCGGCCAGGCCGTCTCGGACTCGCTGGCCATGGCCCGCCGCGGGCTCATCAAGATCCGCCGGACGCCGGAGCAGCTCATCGACGTCACGGTGCAGCCGATCATCTTCACGCTGATGTTCACGTACATCTTCGGCGGGGCGATCTCCGGCAGCATCGCGGCCTACCTGCCGGTCATCATCCCCGGCATCCTCGTGCAGACCGTCATCACGGCGTCCGCCGTCACCGGCACCCAGCTGCGCGAGGACATGGACAAGGGCGTGTTCGACCGGTTCCGGTCGCTGCCCATCGCCCGCATCGCCCCGCTCGCGGGTGCCCTGCTGGCGGACCTCGTGCGTTACCTCATCGCCACCACGCTGACCGTCGTCATGGGCCTGGTCATGGGCTGGCGCCCGGGGGGCGGCGTCGGCGGCGTGCTGCTGGCGGGCCTGCTCGTGATCGTCTGCGCCTGGTCCCTCAGCTGGATCTTCGCGTTCTTCGGCGTCATCGGCCGGTCCGCGTCCTCGGTCCAGGGCATCTCGTTCCTGGTGCTCTTCCCGTTGACCTTCCTGTCCAACGCGTTCGTCCCGGTGGACACGATGCCCGGCTGGCTGCAGGGCTTCGTCAACGTCAACCCGGTGTCGCACCTCGTGACCGCGGTCCGCGACCTCGCCAGTACGGGCAGCGTCACGGACCAGGTCGGCATCGCGCTCCTGAGCTGCGCCGTCGTCGTGGCGGTCTTCGCCCCGCTCGCCGTGCGCAGCTACATGAAGAAGGCCTGAGCCGGCCCGTCCGGCCCGAGCTCCTGGTCCGCCTCCCCCGCGAGGCGGACCAGGAGCTCCTCCGCGCGCGCCACCAGCTCGTCGTTGCCGAGGGCCTCGGCCCGCCGCTCGGCCGCGCCGACGATCTCGGCACCGCGCCCGCCGAGGGCGTCCGCCACCTCGACGCGCAGGCGGTCGAGCCGCAGCGCGGGCAGGTCCTGGCGCGCGCCCAGCCGGCCCGCGAGCGCCAGCAGCTCGGCCCCCTCGGCCGCGCGGCCGTCGTCCTGCCCGGGGCCGTCCCCGCCCGCCGGGCCGCCGCCCAGGCAGGCCCAGCAGGCGACGCCCACCGACGACGTCGCGAGGACCGGCCGGTCGACGAACCCGCGCCCGTCGCCCCGCAAGCGCCGGCCCACGTCGACGATCCGGCGCACGAGCCCGCCGTCGTCGGCCCCCGCCTGCACCCGGCGGACGAGGGTGGCCGACGCGAGCAGCAGGAACCACGGCGCCGCGTCGCCCTGCGGCTGGCCGGCCCCGAAGGTCTCGAGCGCCCGTCCCAGGCGGACGAGCGCCTCCGCGCGATCCCCGCGCGCCCACGCCAGCTCGCCCCGTCCCAGCTCGACGACGCCGCGGGCCTGGGCCTCCCGCCCGTCGAGGCCGCCGTCGGCGGCGGGCACCATGGACTCGACGAGGGCCTCGGCGGCATCGAGGTGCCCCAGCGTGAGAGCGGAGCCCAGCTCGATCCACCGCACCTGCCACTGCATCTCCTCGGCGCCGATCGCGGCGACGCCGTCCTTCGCGGCGGCGACCCAGCGCGCGGCCTCCTCGGCCTCGCCGTGCTCCGTGAGGAACGACGCCAGGACCATCGCCGTCATGGCCGCGGCCGCCGCGTCGTCGATCCCGCGGGCGACGTCGTGCGCGGCGCGCGCCAGCTCGACGGCGCGCGCGATCTCCCCGTCGTTCTCGCGCTGCTGTGCCTCGAACATGTGCCCGAGGAGCGCCGTGTACCCGTCCTGCGACCGCTGCAGCCGGGCGAGCACCTCCATCGACTCCTCGGGCGTCCGCGCCAGGACGAGATCGGCGAGCTCGCGCGTGCGGGCCCCCACCGTCGCGCTGGTGCGCAGCAGGCGCCGCAGCCGCGCCAGGGGGCGCGCCGCCGTGCCCGGCACCCCGAAGACCGAGGCCGCCGCGATCGCCTCGAGGGCGATCGCCGTGGCGTCCGTGTGCTCCTCGGGCACCGGCCATCCCTCGAGGGCGTGCAGCACGCCGGGCACCAGTCCGACGACCCGTTCCTCGGCGCCGCGCACCGCCCAGCTCCCGAGCAGCGCGACGAACCCGTGCACCACGACCTCCGGGCGGCCGAGCTCCATCGCGCGCCGGACCGCGAAGAGCAGGTTCTCCTGCTCGCGGCCCAGCTCCGCGACGGCCTCGCGCTGGCGCGGCGACAGCATGCGCGACGCGCACCGTCGGGCCACCCGGAGGGCCCAGGCCAGGACGGCGTCGTCGGCCGTCGCGCCCTCGTGCGCGTCCGCGAGGCGCAGCAGCCCGAACTCCCGCACCGTCTCGACCATGCGGTAGCGGGAGGCGCCGTCGGCCTCCTCGACCCGCACGAGCGACTGCAGCACGAGCGCGTCGACGTCGTCGTCCACCCGCCACCCGGCGGCGTCCGGCAGCAGCGAGCGCGCCGCCTCCGAGGAGAACCCGTCGGGCAGGACGGCCGCTCGCCGCCACAGCGCCTGCTGGCCGGGCGTCAGCAGGTTCCAGCTCCAGTCCAGCACGGCCTCGAGGGTGCGGTGCCGGTCCGGGACGGACCGGTCGCGCACCCGCAGCAGGGCGAAGCGCTCGTCGAGCCGCTGCTCCACCTCCGCGACGCTCAGGGTGCGGACACGCGCGGCCGCGAGCTCGATCGCCAGCGGCAGCCCGTCCAGCCGGGCGCACAGCCGTGCCACCGCCGCGCGGTCCAGGAGCGCGTCCGGGCGGACGGCGCGGGCGCGCTCGACGAACAGGCGCACGGCGGGCCCGCCGTCCTCGTCCGTCGGGTCGGCGCCGAGCGGGGCCGGCTCGTACACGGCCTCGTCCTCGAGCAGCAGCGGGGTGCGGCTGGTCGCCAGCACCCTCAGGCGCGACGACACCCCCAGCAGGAGGCCCGCCCACCAGGCCGCCCCCTCCACGACGTGCTCGCAGTTGTCGAGCACCACGAGGGCGTCGACGTCGCGCAGCCGGGCGGTGATCTCCCCCACCAGATCCCGCACCTGGAGCCGGTCGGCCAGCCGCAGCGACCCCGCGCCGGGCGCGACGCCGAGGGCGTCGGCCACTGCGAGGACGACGTCGTCGTCCGAGCGCACGCCCACCAGCTCCACGACGACGACCAGCCCGGCACCCGGGACGGACCGTCGCGCGACCTCCTGCGCGAGCCGCGTCTTGCCGAGCCCGCCCGGGCCGAGGACGGTCACCAGGCGGGACGTGGTGAGGGCCTCGCGCACCGCGGCGACGTCCCCCTCCCGGCCGAGGAGCGGCGTCGGGTAGCTCCGCAGCCCGCGGGCCGTCCCGCCGTCCGGCACCGTGGCACCCGTGGCACCCGGGGCGCCCGGCGCAGCCCCTGGGGACGGCCGGGGCGCGACGGTCTGCTCGTCCGCGGTGCCCCGCCCTCCGGCGTCCGCCGCGAGGCGTTCGTAGAGCGCGACCGTGGCGGGCCCCGGGTCGCTGCCCAGCTCCCGGACCAGCACGGAGCGCAGCCGGGTGAACACGCGCAGCGCCTCCTCGGGCCGGCCGAGCCCGCCGAGCGCGCCCATGAGCGCGCGGGCCGCGTCCTCGTCGGCAGGGTCCGCGGCGACGTCCGCCCCGGCGAGCTCGGCGACCACGGCGTGCTGCCCGTCAGCCTCCGCCGCGTCCCGGCGCACCACCCGCAGCTCGCCCCGACAGCGACCGGCCACCGTGGCGAGCTCGCGCGCGACGGCGGCGAACTCGCCGCCCTCGAGGTCACCGCCGGGCGCCCCGTCCCACAGCCCGAGGGCCTGCTCCGCCGTCGCCGCCGCGGAGGACGGGTCGCCCGCCACGAGCTCGCGGCGGGCCGCCGCCAGGGCGTCGCGCGCGAGCGCGAGGTCCGACGGCACGCCCAGGGCGTACCCCGTCTCGGTCGCCCGCACGATGCCCCGGCCGGCCACGGCCCGCAGCCGCGAGACCAGGTTCTGCAGCGCGGCCCGCGGGTCGGCCGGCAACGACTCCTGCCAGAGCCGGTCGACCAGGGAGGCGGACGCGACGCCGCGCGCGCCCCCGAGGGCGAGCAGGGCCACGAGCGCGGCGGCACGGGCGCCGCGCGGGGCCCGCGCCCCGCCGTCCGGCACCGCGACACGGACCGGGCCGAGCACGCGCACCCGTGGGGTCTCCACGCCGCCCGGGGCACCGCGGTCGGGCCCGGCGTCGCGGTCGGAGGCGTCACCCACGCCTGGGGAGCCTACCGGCGCCTCAGGCCGTGCGCCGGTACGGCCAGGGCGCGTCGACGTCGCGCAACGACGCCCAGCCTCCCGCGCGGCTCGCGGCCGCGGCGAGGATGCCCACCACGGCCGACGGGTTGTGCAGGCTGCCGTCCAGGACCAGCGCCACCGCCTCGTCGAGCGGCACCCGGCGCACCTCCATGTCGGCCTCCTCCGCCGTGCGCAGGTGGCGGTCCGCCTCGGGCACGTCCGTGAGGCCGCGGGCCAGGAAGATCCGGACCGCCTCGTTGCTGCTGCCCGGTGTCGTGGCGTAGTCGGCGAGCACCGCCCACCGCTGCGCGGCGACGTCGGCCTCCTCGGCGAGCTCGCGGGCCGCCGCGTCCACGGCGGGCTCGCCGGCGACGTCCAGCAGCCCGGCGGGCACCTCCCACAGGTACGACCGGACGGGGTGACGGTACTGCCGCAGGAGCAGCACGCGGTCCTGGTCGTCCAGGGCCACGATGGCGACCGCCCCCGGGTGGTCGACGTACTCGCGGGTCACGACGCCCGCCTCGCCCAGGTCGGCGTCCTCCCGCACGAGGTCGATGACGCGGCCCCGGTGCAGCGTCGTGCGCTGCAGGACGGGGCGCGGGTCGATCTCGTCGGCGACGGCGCGCGTGATCGGCTCGCCGCTCACGCCTGGTTCCCCTGGCGCTCGAGCGCGGCGGCCACGAGGCCGGAGAACAGGGGGTGCGAACGGGTGGGGCGCGACTTGAACTCCGGGTGCGCCTGGGTGCTCACGTAGTAGGGGTGCACGTCCGCGGGCAGCTCGACGAACTCGACGAGCTGGGCGTCGGGCGACGTGCCGGAGAAGACCAGGCCGGCCTCCTCGAGCTGGGCGCGGTACGTGTTGTTGACTTCGTACCGGTGCCGGTGGCGCTCCGACACCCGCTCGCTCCCGTACGCCTTGGCGACGACCGAACCGGCCCCGAGGTGCGCGTCGTACGCCCCGAGCCGCATGGTGCCGCCCAGGTCGCCCTCGCCGCCCACGATCGCCAGCTGCTCGGCCATCGTCGCGATGACCGGGTGCGTGCTGTTCGGGTCGAACTCGGTGGACGACGCGTCCTCGAGCCCGAGCACGTTGCGCGCGTACTCGATGACCATCGACTGCAGGCCGAGGCAGATGCCGAGCGTCGGGACGAGGTTCTCGCGCGCCCAGCGCAGGGCGCCGACCTTGCCGTCGATGCCGCGCACGCCGAAGCCGCCGGGCACCAGCACCGCGTCGACGCCCTCCAGCGCCTCCTGCGCACCCTCCGGGGTCTGGCAGTCGTCGGCGGCCACCCACCGGATGCCGACCTTCGCGTCGTTGTCGAAGCCGCCGGCGCGCAGCGCCTCGGTCACCGACAGGTACGCGTCGGGCAGGTCGATGTACTTGCCGACGAGCGCGATCTCGACGTTGTGCTCGGGTTCGTGCACCCGCTCCAGGAGCTGGCTCCAGCCGTCCCAGTCGACGTCGTGGAAGGGCAGGTCCAGGCGGCGCACGACGTAGGCGTCCAGGCCCTCGGCGTGCAGCACCCGCGGGATGTCGTAGATGCTCGGCGCGTCGACGGCGTTGACGACGGCCTCGTTGTCGACGTCGCACATGAGCGCGATCTTGCGCTTGATCGACTCCGGGACCACGCGGTCGGCGCGCAGCACGATCGCGTCGGGCTGGATGCCGATGGAGCGCAGCGCCGCCACCGAGTGCTGGGTCGGCTTCGTCTTCAGCTCGCCCGACGGGCCGATGTAGGGCACGAGCGAGACGTGCAGGAAGAAGCAGTCGTCGCGGCCGAGCTCGTGCCGCACCTGGCGCGCGGCCTCGAGGAACGGCTGCGACTCGATGTCGCCGACGGTGCCGCCGATCTCGGTGATGATCACGTCGACGTCGGGGCTCGCCTGGTCGCGCATGCGCGACTTGATCTCGTCCGTGATGTGCGGGATCACCTGGACCGTGTCACCGAGGTACTCGCCGCGGCGCTCCTTGGCGATCACGCGGGAGTAGACCTGGCCGGTCGTGACGTTCGAGGAGGCCGGCAGCTCGACGTCGAGGAACCGCTCGTAGTGACCGATGTCGAGGTC
Organism: Isoptericola sp. NPDC057391; assembly: GCF_042668085.1. Taxonomy (NCBI): domain Bacteria; kingdom Bacillati; phylum Actinomycetota; class Actinomycetes; order Micrococcales; family Promicromonosporaceae; genus Isoptericola; species Isoptericola sp. NPDC057391. Next base: position 53,705 of record NZ_JBHVBO010000004.1, read on the forward strand.
TGTCTCGGCGCCGTCCTCGGTGACGAAGACCTCGCCGTGCTGGAACGGGTTCATCGTGCCCGGGTCCACGTTGAGGTACGGGTCGAGCTTCTGCATCGTGACCCGCAGGCCCCGCGAGCGCAGCAGGCGCCCGAGCGAGGAGGCGGTGAGTCCCTTGCCGAGCGACGAGGCGACACCGCCCGTCACGAAGATGTGCCGCGTCTGGTGCGTGGCACCCGTGCGGCTGGAGGAGCGGGGCTGGAGTCGATTGGTGTCGGCCACGGAACTCCATGCTAACAGCGGGTGGCCCGCCGGCACGCGGGCCGCGCGGTGCGTCTGGTCACTCGGCGGGCCGGTCGGCCGGTTCGGCCGGTTCGGCGGACGCGTCCGCGGGCACCGGGCGGCCGCGGCGCGCGATCCCCGTGACGGCGGAGCGGTCGGCGACCAGGAAGCCGCCCACGACGACGCCGCCCGCGACCAGGGCGGCGAGCACGCCCACCCCCAGCGCCAGCAGGATCGCGGCGTCCGCCGGGAGCAGCGCACCCGACAGGAGCGAACCCGCCCAGGAGCCCAGCGCCGTGGCCACGACGAGCACGACGAGGGTCCGCGGGACCCCCCGCAGCGCCTCGCGCCCGGCGAGCCGGCCGACGGCGGCGAGCAGCCCGACGGCGGCCACCGTCATGCCGAGCGAGGTCGCCAGGCCGAGCATCGCCAGGACGCCGGCCTGGCCCCGCACGCCCGTCGCGGCGGGCAGCGCGAAGGCCGCCGCCGCCACGACCAGCCATCCTGCCGCGGTGGCGACGACCGCCGCCCGCTGGCGGTCGATCGCGTACAGCGCGCGCGACAGGTGCAGGATCAGCGCGAAGCCGAGGATCCCCGGGGCCATCCACGCCACGGCCTCGCCGAGACCGGCGACCGAGCCGGACGCGATGCGGGCGAACACCGCCTCCACGGCCTCGGAGGCGGCGACGAGCGCGCCCACCCCCAGTCCGGACACGACCAGCAGGGTCCGGGTGGTCGTGGCCAGCAGCCCGCGGAAGCGGTCGAGGCGGCCGTGCGCCACGTGCTCCGCGAGCCGCGGGAAGGCGCTCGTCGCGAGCGGGAACGCCAGCACCGCGTAGGGCAGCAGGTAGACCTGCTGGGCGAACGTGTACGTCGGGAAGGTCTGCTCCGGCCCGAACCGGAACGCCGCCCCCATGACCGCGAGCACCGACAGCTGCTGCGCCACGAGCGCCCCGACGCCCGCCAGCGCGAGGTTGCGCGCACGGGCGCCCTCTCCGCCCGGGAAGCGCAGCGTGGGGCGCAGCCGGGTGCCCGTCCGGCGCACGGGAAGCACCAGCGGCAGCGCGAGGAACGCGACGCCCGCCGTCGTCCCCCAGCCGAGCCAGGCGATGGCGGCCGTGGACAGCGCCGCGACGTCCGCCTGGTTCCCGTCCGCCATCGCGAAGAACACGAGGTAGACGGCGATGACCGCGAGGCTGGACAGCAGCGGCGCGAAGGCCTGCCAGAAGAACCTCTTGTGCGCCTGCAGGACGCCCCCGAGCACGACCGCGAGGCCGTACAGCGGCACCTGGAGCGCGAACGTCCGCACGAAGGTGGCGGTCACGTCCACGAGCTCCGGGTGCCGGCTCATGAGCAGCCCGGCGATGGGCCCGGCGAGGATCGCGAGCAGGGCGCCGAGCGGCACGAGCACCGCGAGGGTCCACCCGAGCAGCGCCGAGGCCACCCCGGAGGTCTCCCGCGCCGAGCGCCGGGCGATCGGTCCCGCGAGCAGGGGCACGACGGCACCCGCGAGCGCACCGCCCGCGGCCACCTCGAACAGCACGTTGGGCAGCTGGTTCGCCGCGCTGTACGCCGAGCCGACGCCTTCGGTGCCCACCGCCCACGACAGCACCAGCGACCGGGCGAACCCGACCAGCCGGCTCGCCACCGTGACGACGGTGATCATCGCCGCGGCGCCGGCGAGCGTCTGCGTCGCCGCCCGCAGCCCGCCCGGGCGCGACGTCATGGGTTCACTCCCCCGCGGTGGGTTCCGGCACCGGGTCCTGCCCCTCCGGGGGGCGGCGCCCCCAGCCGTCCGCGGCGCGCAGCCAGGGCGTGCGCTCGATGACGGCGGAGAAGCTCACGCGCTCCGACGCGAGGGTGAGGCCGACGACCGACGCCAGCGCGGCGAGACGCACCGCGCGCGGGGCGCCGAACGCCCACTGCGCGCCGGCCAGCGCGCCGAGCGCGTTCGCGCCGCCGTCGCCCAGCATGTCGCGCTCCGCGAGGTCCCCCGGCGCCGCGACGGCGGCCGCCCCGAGGACGACGCCGGTCGCCGCGCCCGCCGCGCCGCCCGCCACGGGCAGGCTCAGGGCCGCGGACGCCTTGAGCGCGCGACCGGGGCGCAGGTCGAGCAGGTTGAGCAGGTTGGCCGTGCCCGCGACCAAGGCGCCGTTCACCGCGACGTCGAGCAGGTGACCCGCCGCCCCGCCACGCCGCCGGGTGCCGACGGCGGCACCGGCCAGGGCCGTCGCTCCGATGCCGAGCACCTTGAGCCCGCCGGTCGTGAGGCGGCCCTGGGCGAGCGCGCCCAGGTGGCCGCGGAGGCCCTTGACGCGGGTGCTGGTGTCCTCGGCGAGGTCGTCGACGAGCCCGAACGCGGCCGCACCGGCGGTCGCGAGGGCGGCGCCGGTCCGCTCCCTACCGCCTCCCGTCGCGAGCGTCCCGGCGACGAGCCCGGCCGCGACAGCCGGACCCTCGAGCATGCTCACCGGCTCGCCGCGGTGGTTGGTGCGGGTCCAGCGCGCGGCGCCGCCGGGCGGGTCGGTCTCGAGCGCCCGCCGGGCGAGCGCCGTGCCCGCCGCCGCGACGACCGCGCCGCGCAGCAGCGCGCCCACACCTGTCCGGCCCGCCATCAGCCGTTCCCCTGCGTCTCGCCCTGCTCGACCACGGGCGGGAGGACGGACGCGCCGTCCTCGAACCCGTACTGGTCGACGGCCCCGGCGTCCTGGGCGGCGATCGCGAGCGGCACGACGATCTGGCCCGTCGTCTGCTCCACGCCGCTGACCGTGCTCACCAGGTCCGCGAGCCGGTCCTCGGCGCGGATCGTGGCGATCAGGTCGCCGTCCTTCGTCGTCGGCCCGGCCACCACCGAGGTCCCCGCGACCTCCGCGGACGTCCCCGCGAGCGCGGCGAGCGCGCCCATCCCCGTCTGCTCCGGGTCGGCGTCCTGCGTCTGCTCGTCCTCGTCGGCCCCGGTGGCGCCGCCCGACAGCAGGAGGATCGCGTCCGCCGGCGCGCTCGGCTCGGCGACCTGCTCCACCAGGCCCACCTGCTCCAGGAGGTGCTGCTGCTCGAGGGCGGCGTCGCTGAACGCCGTGGGACCCGCGGGCGCGGGGTCGGTGAGCGCCACGGTGAGCGACGCCGCGAGCAGCTCGGCCGGGCCGGAGTCCTCGTCGATCACGCCCTCGACGGCGTCGGCGGGCAGCTTGTCGCGCAGCCCCTCCGCGACCGTCTCCCGCATCGTCAGCTCGTCGGCCGACGTCCAGGACGCGGCCAGCCGCTCCTGCGCCACGACGGTGCCGTCCGCCGCCTCGAGCTGGTCCAGCACCGCCTTCCGGTTCGCGTCGCTCACCTCGTCCACCTCGACGACGGCGACGTTCATGCCCGCGAGCGACCCGGCGACGAGCTGGTCGCCGGCGCTCTCGATGAAGCGTCGCTGGTCCTGCGCCGTGGTCTGCGCCTCCCCGAGCTCCTCGCGCAGCGTGTTGCGCTCGGTGCGCAGCGCGTCGACCTGCTCGGTGAGCTGGTCCCCGAGCGTGCCCTGGAGCGGGCCGGCACCCAGGATGATGCCCACCGCGAGAGCGAGGAAGACGGAGATCAGCGAGACGAGGTGATACCTGAAGTCGATCACGGTCGGCAGAGGTTCCTTGTCAGGTCGGGGCGGGTCGGGGCGGGTCGGGGCGGGTCGGGGCGGTCGGGTCAGGACGGGGTGCCGGGCGGGCGCGCAGGGGCGTCACCCGCCGAAGAGGCTACCCACCCAGGAGACGAGGTCGTCGATCCGGGCACCGATCAGCCCGAAGAGCGTCTGCCCCGCGGCCGTGGACCACAGCGCCGCGACGACGGCGGCGACGCCCGCCAAGGACAGCAGCGTGAGCTGCAGGTTCGAGATCCGGGTGCGGTACAGGCGCGAGACGCCCTTGGCGTCGACGAGCTTGCCGCCGACCCGCAGCCGGGTGAGGAAGGTGCTCGCCATGCCCGCCCGGCCCTTGTCGAGGAACTCGACCAACGTGGCGTGCGTGCCGACGGCGACGATCAGCTCGGCGCCCTTGTCGTCGGCGAGGAGCATGGCGATGTCCTCGCTGGTCCCCGTCGCGGGGAACACCACGGGCTCGACGCCCAGCGCCTGCACGCGGTCCAGCCCGGGCGCGTTGCCGTCGCGGTAGGCGTGCACGACGATCTCCGCGCCCGACGAGAGCGCGCGGTCGGACACGGAGTCCATGTCGCCCACGATCATGTCGGGCTTCCAGCCCGCGTCGATGATCGCGTCGGCGCCGCCGTCGACGCCGACCAGCACCGGCCGGTTCTCCGTGATGTAGGACCGCAGCATCGCCAGGTCCTCGCGGTAGTGGTAGCCGCGCACCACGATGAGCACGTGCCGGCCGTCGAACTTCGTCCGCACGTCGGGCACGCCCACGCCGTCGAGCAGGAGGTCCCGCTCGCGACGCAGGTACGTCATCGTGTTCTCGGCGAAGTTCTCGATCTCCTCCGACAGACCCTCGCGCGCCGCGACCATGTCCGCCGCGACGGTCTCCGGGGACTGGCGCACGCCCTCCGCCACGGTGGTGCCGTCGACGACCACGGTGCCGCCGTCGATCCGCACCGCCGCGCCCTCGGGCAGCGCCATCACGGCGGGGCCCAGGTCGTCGACCAGGGTGATCCCGGCGTCGACGAGGATGCCCGGCCCCGCGTTCGGGTAGCGGCCCGACGTCGAGCGGGCGGCGTTGAGCACCGCCGCCGGGCTCACCGCCACGAGCGCGTCCGCCGCGACCCGGTCGATGTCCACGTGGTCGATGACGGCGACGTCGCCGGCGTGCAGCCGCTTGGTCAGGTCCTTGGTCCGCGTCCCGACCCGGGCGGGCCCGGTCACGTCGGTGCTCTCGTCGCCGGCGTCGGGCGCACGCTCGGACTTGCGCAGGATCATTCTCATCGCCCCTATCGTCCCACGGTGGAGGACTCCAGGAGCTCGACCGCGTGCTGGCGGGCGGTCGCGGACTCCTCCTGCCCCGAGAGCATCCGCGCCAGCTCACGGACCCGCTCGTCGTCCGTGACCTCGCGGACCCCGGTCACCGTGATGCCGGCCCGGTCGTCGGGAGTGCCGTCGGCGTCGCCGTCGGGGGTGGACTTCGTCACCACGAGGTGCGAGTCCGCGAACGCGGCCACCTGGGCGAGGTGCGTGACGACCACGACCTGGGTGCTGCGAGCGAGCACGGCGAGGCGCCGGCCGACCTCGACCGCGGCGCGGCCGCCGACGCCCGCGTCGACCTCGTCGAAGACGAACGTCGGCAGGGGCGCCGTGACCCGGCCCGATCCCGTGTCCGTGCGCGCCTCGACGCGCGCGGTGGCGAGCGCCACCTCGACGGCCAGCATCACCCGGGACAGCTCGCCGCCGGACGCGCCCTTGCCCAGCGGGCGGGCGGGTGCGCCGGGGTGCGGCTCGAGCAGGAACGCGACCTGGTCGGCGCCCCAGGGCCCGGGCTCGTCCGCGGGCGCGACGTCGACGACGAGCCGCGCCCCCTTCATCGCCAGCCCGGACAGCTCCTGCGTGACCGCGTCCGAGAGCGACTCCGCGGCCTTGCGCCGGCCCGCCGTCAGCCGCTCCGCCGCGCCGGCGAGCTCGGCGTCCAGCTCGGCCGTGCGCTCGCGCATCCCGGCGAGCCGCTCGCCGCCGTCGTCGAGGTCGAGCAGGCGCAGCCCGGCGTCGCTCGCCCACCGCAGCACGTCGTCGATGGTCTCGCCGTAGCTGCGGGTGAGCGTCGTGAGCTCCGCGAGGCGAGCGTGCGCGGTCTCCAGGCCCGCCGGGTCCGCCTGCAGGTCGTTCACGTACGACGACAGCTCGGTCGCGACGTCGGCGAGGAGGTACCCGGCCTCGGCGAGCCGGGTCGCGTGGCCGCCGAGGGCCGGGTCGTCGGAGGCCGCAGCCTCCAGCGCCCGCCGCGCCCGTTCGACCGCCTCGACCGCGCTGCCCGTCGTCTCGACGTCGTCGCCCGCGACGGCGTCGTGCGCCTCCTGCGCCGCGACGCGCAGCTGCTCGGCGTTGCCCAGCCGTCCGACGAGGGCCGTGAGCTCGGCGTCCTCCCCCGGCTGCGGGTCGACGCGCTCCACCTCGGCCAGGCCGAGCCGCAGCAGCTCCGCCTCCCGGGCGCGTTCCGCGGCCCGCGCGGTGAGGTCGTCGATCTCCGCCAGCAGGCCCGCACGCTCCGACCACGCCGCCCGGTAGGCGTCGAGGTCGTCCTGGTGATCGAGGCCCGCGAACGAGTCCAGCGCCTCGCGCTGCTTCGCCGCGGTGCGCAGGCGCAGCTGGTCGGCCTGACCGTGCACGGTGACGAGCTCGTCCGCGATCTCCGCGAGCACGGCCTGCGGCACGCCGCGCCCGCCGAGGTGGGCGCGGGAGCGGCCGGCCGCGGCGACGGTGCGGAGCACCACGACCGTCCCGTCGTCGTCCACCTCGCCGCCCGCCTCGTCGACCCGCGCGGCGACGGAGGGGTGCGCGGCCACGCGCAGCCGGCCCTCGACGACGGCGCCGTCCGCGCCGGGACGCACCGCGGCGGGGTCGGCCTTGCCGCCCATGAGCAGGCCCAGGCCGGTGAGCACCATCGTCTTGCCCGCGCCCGTCTCGCCCGTGATGACGGTCAGCCCGTCGGTCAAGGGGACCCGGGCGGCGCGGATCACGCCCAGGTTCTCGATCGCGATCTCCTCGAGCACCTCACGCCTCCTTGTCGTGCTCGTCGTGGTCGTGCTCGTCGTGGTCGTGCTCGTCGTGGTCGTGCTCGTCGTGCGCGTCGTGCCCGGCCGCCGGCGCCCGGTGGTCGGGGCGGCTGGCCGCCAGCTCCCGCCAGCCCACGACCGGGAGCGAGAACTTCGAGACCAGACGGTCGGTGAACGGCGCCGGCGAGAGCCGCGCGAACCGCAGCGGCAGCGCGCCACGGCGCACCTCGACCCACGACCCGACCGGCAGGTCGATGCGCCGCCGGCCGTCGCAGGTCAGCACCGCCGGGACCGGGCTGCGCTCGAGCACCTTGACCGTGTAGGTCGAGCGGGGGCCGATCACCAGGGGGCGCGCGAACAGCGCGTGCGCGGACAGCGGCACCAGCAGCACGCCGTCGACCTCGGGCCACATCACCGGCCCGCCCGCGGAGAACGCGTGCGCCGTCGAGCCGGTCGCCGTGGACATCACGACGCCGTCGCAGCCGAACGACGAGAGCGGGCGGCCGTCGACGGCGATGCCGACCTCCACCATGCGCTCACGCCGCGCCTTCTCCACGGTGGCCTCGTTGAGCGCCCACCCCGTCCGGGGGGCGTCCTCCCCCGGCAGGTGCACGGCGACGTCGACGACGGCGCGCTCCTCCACCTCGTAGTCGCGGGCGGCCAGCCGCCGCACCGCGTGCCGCAGGTCGTCGCGCTCGCTCTCGGCGAGGAAGCCGACGTGCCCCAGGTTGACGCCCAGGAGCGGGACCTCGGTGCCGTGCGTGAGCTCGGCGGCGCGCAGGATGGTGCCGTCGCCGCCCAGGACCATGACGGCCTCGGAGTCGGTCACGCCCTCCCGGGCGCGGGCCGCGGCCATGTGGTCGCCGAAAGACTCGGCGAGGTCGTCGTCGTGCAGGGCGACCTCGAAGCCCGCCTCGGTGAGCTCGCGCACGGCCTCGGAGAGAGCCGCCACGGCCTCCGGGCGGCCCCCGTGGGTGACGATGAGGACTCGGCGGCTCACGGTGCTCCTCCGACGGTCAGGACGGGCGGGACGGACGGCGCCGCGTCGGGGGCGCCGGGCTGCCAGGCGACGGCGGCCCTGGCGGCGGGCTCTGCGGCGGCCGCAGGGCCCCCGTCGCCGGGCCGGAACCAGCAGAAGTACTCGCGGTTGCCGCTGGGCCCGGGCAACGGGCTCGGCACCACCGCGCACGCCCGCAGGCCGTGCCCGGCCGCGGCCCGCACGACGGCGAGCACCGCCTCGGCGTGCAGGCCGGCGTCGCGGACGACCCCGCCGCTGCCGAGCCGCTCGCGACCCACCTCGAACTGGGGCTTCACCAGGAGCAGGGCGTGCCCCTGCGGAGGGAGCACGGCGGCGAGCGGTCCCAGCACGAGCGTGAGGGAGATGAAGGACAGGTCGCCCACCACGACGTCGGGGGCACGCTCCAGGTCGGACGGTGCGAGGTCGCGCAGGTTGAACCCCTCGAGGACCGTGACCCGGGGATCCTCCCGCAGCGTCGGCACGAGCTGGTCGTGCCCGACGTCGAGCGCCACCACGTGGCGCGCGCCCCGGCGCAGCAGCACGTCCGTGAAGCCACCCGTCGACGCGCCGACGTCCAGGCACCATCCGTCGCGGACCGCCCGCAGCAGGTCCCGGCCCGCGGGGTCGTCCGCGAGCGCGTCGAGCGCTCCGGCCAGCTTGCCGCCGGCACGCGACGCGTACCCCGGGTCCTCGGGGTCCGCGTGCACCGTGACGGGCGCGCCGTCGGGCACCGGCGTGGAGGGCTTCGTGACCACGCGGTCGCCGAGCAGGACGCGTCCCGCGTCGATCAGCTCCACCGCCTGTCGCCGCGACCGGGCCAGGCCGCGGCGGACGAGCTCCACGTCCATCCGGACGTCCGTGCGTGCCGCCGCCGTCAACGCCGTGGCCCCGCGTCCGGCCCGTCGTCCCGCCCGGCGTCCGGTGCCCGGTCGAGCCGCGCGCGCAGCGTGTCGTGCACCGTGGTGAAGCGCGCCACGTGCTCGGCGACGGGGAGGTCGTCCAGGCCCTCCAGCTCGTCGAGGCCGGAACCGGACCTGGGGTCGGTGCCCGTGTCGGTGGGTGCGCCGGCGGGAGCTCCAGGCGTCGGCCCGGGCACGGGGAGGGCGTCGGCAGGGAGGTCGTCCGTCGCGCCGGCGGACCCGGCCCCGGGCGTCGGCTGTTCCTGCGTCATGGTCCCTCCCTGCCGCTCGCGGTCGTGGTCTCGTCGCCAGCACCCGTGCGGGTGCGCGCGGACCGCCGGTCCGAGGGGCGGCTGGTCGCGCGGGATGCCGCCGTCCGAGGTCCGGGTCCACGCTACCTGCTGGCGCGGACGTCCCGTGCACGACGCACAGCCCTCGACCAGGTCCGTCGTGACCCGTGCCCCGGGCCGTCCGCCGCCGTCGTGACCGCCCGGCGGGTCCACGACGGCGCCGGCCACGGGGCGCCGTCGTCAGCCGTGCAGCTCCGGGACCGTCGACGCCGACACCGGGGCGCCCCGGTCCGCCGCGTCCCACGCGGCCGCGCAGGCGGCACGGACCACGTCGATACCGTGCGGGCCCCCGCGATCGAGCTCCAGCGCTCCGTCCACGACCCGCGCGGCGCGACCCTCGCACGTCCACCAGCCCTCGGCGGATCGCTCCGGGAGCGGGTGCGGCTCGAGCAGGGCGCGCAGGTCGGCGCCGACGAAGTGCGGGCGCAGCCCGGGCTCTGCGAGCACGGCGTCGCGCGCCGTGGACACGCCCGTCAGCACGTGGAGGCCAGGAAGGCCCCCGGCGCGGGCGCCGGCGAGGTCGGTGTCCAGGCGGTCCCCGATCACCAGGGGGCGCTGCGCGCCCGCCCGGTCGACCGCCAGCCGGTACATGGTGGGCGACGGCTTGCCCGCGCTGTCCGGCTCGACCCCCGTCGCCGCGACGACCGCGCCGACGAGCGCGCCGTTGCCGGGGGCGAAGCCCCGCGCCGTCGGGAGCGACAGGTCGAGATTGCTCGCCACGTGCCAGGCACCGCCGGCCACGGCGTAGGCCGCCTCGGCGAGGTCGCTCCAGGCCAGCCCTGCGGCGTAGCCCTGGGCGACTGCGTCGGGGGCGTCGTCCGCGGAGTCGACGACCGTCAGGCCGGCGCCGGCGACGGCGGTCCGCAGCCCTGCCCCTCCGACGACGAGGACCCGCGCGCCCGGCTCCAGGCGGGTGCGCAGCAGCGCCGCGCACGCCTGCGCCGCCGTCATGACCTCGTCCGGGGCCGTAGGGATGTCCAGGCCGCTGAGCTGGCCCGCCACCTCCTCGGGCTCGCGCGACGCGTTGTTCGTCACGAAGACGAGCCGGAGCCCTGCGGCCCGTGCCGCCGTCAGGCTCTCCGCGGCGTGCGGGATGGACAGGTGGCCCTTGTACGCGACACCGTCCAGGTCGACCAGGGCGAGGTCGTGCGCCTCGGCCAGCGGGACGGTGCTGCCCGACAGCGTCGCCGTCATGCCTTGCCCGCGTCCGGGGCGTCCGCCTCCGCGTCGGCCTCGGGCGCCTCAGCCTGCTCCGTCCGGTCGGCGCCCGGCTCGGCCACGTCAGCCTCGGCCCCGTCGGGCTCCTCGGTGAGGTCAGCCTCGGCAGGCTCGGCGTCGCCGTCCTCGACCTCGGCGGGCAGACCAGCAACCTCGTCGTCCGCCTCGAGGTCCTCGTCCACGGCGTCCTCGTCGTACGTGTCGTAGACGACGACGTCGTCGAGCTCCTGCGGCACCCCGGACGCGCGCTCGAGCTCGGCCGGGTCGACCCCGGCCAGGAGCTGTGCCGCCTCGGCCTGCCGGCCGGCCGCCTCCAGGGCCGCCGCGCGGGCCTGCAGCACCCGCAGGCCGAGGTCGCCGCGCCGATCGGCGGCGGGGATGCGGTCGAGCACCGCCAGCGCGGCGTCGTGCTCCCCGAGGTCGCTGCGCGCCCCGCTCGCGACGATAGCGAGCTCGGTGCGGCCCTCCGCGTCGAGCGTGCGCGCCTCGTCGCTCGCGGCGAGGGCCAGGGCACGCTCGGGGCGCCCGAGACCGCGCTCCGCGTCCGCCATCAGCGGCAGGTGCTCGGAGGAGCCGTTGAGTCGTCGCACCGTGCGCAGCTCCCGGAGCGCCTCGGCGAACCGCCCGGTGCGGTACGCCGCGATCCCCGCGGCCTCCCGGACGACGTCCACCCGGCCGCCGCGGCGCACCGCGGCCTGCGTGTGCTCGTAGGCGCGCTCCGGGTCGACGTCGAGGAGCCGGCCCGCCATCACGAGGTGCAGGCCGATGCGCTCGGCGTTCTCCTTGGTGAGCCCGCGCAGGCGGCCGCGGACGTCCCGGCTGAGCTGGCCCATCGACGCGTCCTCGGCGATCTCCGGCTCGACGACGCGGGGGCGCCGCTCGGCACCGGCGGCCGGGCGAGCGGGGCGCCCGCCTCCTGCGCGGCCCTGCGCCTCCGCGCCGCGCCGGCCCGTCGCCGGACCGCGAGAGCCTCCCCCGCGGGGGTCCTGGCGGGGCCCAGCGCCCCGGCCGTCCCGCGCTGGCGGACGATCGCCCGCGTAGCCGCGACGGTCGTCCGGACCCGGCCGGCCGGCTCGCCCGCTTCCGTCGCGGGCCGACGGACGTCGGTCGCCCCGCTCATCCCCGCGGCCCCGCGCGTCGTACTGGCCAGGGCGGCGGGAGAAGTCGCCCCGCGCATCGCCCTGACCGCGGCCGTCGCGCTCGCTCGTCCGGTGCTCTGCGCCTCGCCCCTCACCGGCGCGCTCGTCCCGGCGACCGTACCCGTCGCGGGCCTGACCGCGACCGCGCGAGGGCCGCTCCTCGCGGCGGTCGCCGGACCCGAGGTCCCGGCGGGCGCGGGGGTCGCGGGACGAGCGATCGGCGCGGCGGACATCGTCGCCGTACCCGCGTGCGCCGTCTGCCCGGCGCCCAGGACGCTCCCGGTCGCCTCGCTCGCGGTCGTCCGAACGGCCCCGACGCTCCGCAGGGCGGTCCGAGCGCTCCGGACGACCCCGGCCGGCATACCCGCCACGACCGTCGCGCGCCCCGTCGCGCGCCGGACGACCGGCGCCGGACCCGCGCTCGGCGCTCCCGCGCTGCGGACGGTCACCGCGCCCACCCGTGGACGCCTCCGAGCCACGGTTCCCGTCCCGCGATCCCGCGCGGGAAGCCCCTTCACGGGACGACGATGCGCGACCCCGCGCACCGCCCTTGTTCTCGTCCCGCGATGAATCGTTCACGGTCTTCCTTTCCGACGCCGACACGAACCGTATTCTCCCACGCCACACCTGCCGGAGACCGGCCGCGAAGCCGCCTCGCGATGTGACGGCGGGCACGGGGTCGAGCCCCCACGGCCCATGCCACCACGGGCCCCGTGCCCCTGCCAGGCGCATCGCCCCGCTCCTCCGACCGTCACGGGGCGGGCAGCGTCGAAGATCGGACGCCCACGGTTCCGGTCCCCCGGTCAGCGCAGCCGCTTCGGCGACCCGCATCACGTCGTCCCGGGTGGTCGCGCCCCCCGGCCTGCGTGCGCGCACGAGGCCGGCGCGGCCGGCGCGGCCGGCGGGCAGCGGGTGCCGGCGGGTGGGCCAGGTCCGGGTATGCGAAAGGCCCACCCCGGGTGGGGTGGGCCTTTCGTGAATGGGTGTCCGGCGGCGTCCTACTCTCCCACCCCCTCGCGAGGGCAGT